>JACDER010000111.1 GCA_013816275.1 Actinomycetota bacterium
TCCGGTACGGGCGCTTTCGTCGATGCATGACGTCGTGCAGGCGGACGACGAGCTCCATGTCCTCACCCACCGTGGCCGTGCTGTAGCCGCCGGCGTCGATCACGACGTCCTTCCGGAATACACCGAACGCTCCGGAGACGATGATCAGGCCCTTGATCGCCGTCCATCCAGGTCGAGACCCGAAGAAGGCGCGAAGGTATTCGACGACCTGGAACATCGCCCACCAGTTCCGAGGCAAGGCCGCCTCGGTGATCCGGCCGCTCTCGGTCGCGCATCCGTTCCCGAGCCGGACGATGCCGCCGCTGGCGATCGTCTGCTCGGGATTCTCGATGAATGGCACGAGTGTCTTCGCGAGCGCGTCCTGCTCCAGGATCGAATCGGCGTCGATCGCGCACACGAGTGGGTAGCGGGCGAAGTTGAGCGCCGCGTTCATGGCGTCCGCCTTCCCGCCGTTGTCCTTGTCGACGACGAGCAGGTTGAGTCTGGCACTCGGCGCGTACACGCCCCGGACGTGAGCATGGGGCACGAACGGAGGAATGGGCCGCTCCACGCGTCGCAGGCGGAACCCGTCGATCAAGCGCTCGAGGGTCCGGTCGGTAGAGCCGTCGTTCGCGACCACGATCTCGAAGCGGGGATACTCCTGCGCGAGGAGCGACCGTACGCTCTCGATGATCCCGCCCTCCTCGTTGTAGGCGGGCACGAGGATGGAAACAGCGGGAGCAAATGGCGAGCGCGCCACCCGGCGGAGGCCCGAAGCGAGCAGGCGGCCGGAGTGGCGCTTCACCTCGCGCAGGGAGAGGGCCAGCAGTGTGGCCTGCAAAGCCGAATACGCGAGGAAGTAGACGAACACGAAAGCGACGAAGATGGTCACCGATCGAGAGCCGCCAGCGCATGGGCGCGATCCAACGGCCTGCCGGACCGAATTGCGCGCTGCAGCGCGTCGGCCCCGTCCCCGCCAAGCTCGGCAAGGGCTTCGGCGGCACTGGACTGCAGCGACCACGTGTCCGAGCGCAAGGCGGCCTCGAGAACGGGAACGGCGCGGGGGTCGCCGATCTTGCCCAGCGCGCTGGCGGCTTCCGCCGCGACGAATGCCGGCCGGTCCCGGTCTCGCATCACGTCGAGGAGCACGTCCACAGCTTCGACGTCACCAAGCGCCGCAAGTCCCCGTGCCGCCTCGACGGTGAGCCCGTCGTCCCTAGAGGCGAGCGCCGCCCGCAGAAGCGGTGCGTAGGCCGGCAAGCGAAGAGCGGCGAGGACGGCAACGGCGACGCGCCTCAGGTGCTCGGAGCGCGCCGAGGTGGAGATGTGCGCGACAGCACGCGCCCCGCGGGGCCCGAGTGCCAGAAGGACCTCAGCCACCAGACCCGGGCTCACCTCCGCTTCGTGGCCGAGGGTCTCGATACTCGCCTCGAGGCCCACCGTTTCGAGGATCCGCCTCTGAAAGCTCTCGTCCCCGAGCTCTGCAAGTGCGCGGGCGCAACCGAGCCGGACGAACCGGTCCGAATCGTCGAGCCCGGCCAGCAGCACTCCCGCACCCCGCTCACTCCGTACGAGTGCGAGCGCGTCAGCGGCCTGTCGCCTGACGCGCCGCCGCCGCGACCAGAGCCGGTAGGTTGCGTCCGCAACGAGCCCGCTGTCCTCGAGCGCGTGGGTAAGCCGGTCCCGCTCACGGCCCTCGAGCTCAACGAGGGCCTCCAGCGCGACTGCCCAGAAGGCCTGGCGCGCGGCCTTCCAATCCGGCAGCGAGGGCAGCTTAGCTCCGTCGTCCGCCGCCAGGAAGGACGCGATCGCCTCGGCGTAGTGCGGTCGCAGCCGCTCCTGCTTTCGCCGGCCGAAGGTGGAGGCGAGCCGGTTCGCAAGAATGAAGAGCGCGAGCGACCCGACGCCGGCTCCGAACACGAGCACGGAGACGAACAAAGCCTGCTTCACGCGGAGTCGCTTGCTCCCTCTAGCAGCTGGCTCACACGGAGGGAGAGCTCCCGCAAGCTGAACGGCTTGGTCATGTACTCGTCGACACCGAGCTCGAGCCCGTCCAGGACCTCGCGCTCATTCGCCTGCTCGGTCAGCATGACGATCGGAAGGCTGCGTGTTTGCGGATCCGCTTTCAGGAGGCGCACGATCTCGAAGCCGTCGAGCTTCGGCATCACCTTGTCGAGCACGAGGAGCGAGGGATGTTCGGTCCGAACGAGCTCCAGAGTCTGACGGCCGTCCTCTGCCTCGACGACGTCGTGCCCATCGGCCTTCAGACGCGCCGAGACCAGCCGCCGAACCGTCAAGGAGTCATCCGCAACGAGAATCTTCACCGCAGGGAACCATTCTCGTTAAGCACGCGGCTGTCCTGCGTCCTTCGAGCCGAGCGCGCTGTATCGCAAAGCCCGCTTCTAGCGCGTTTCCTTGCGGCGACGGACGCGACCGAGTCGCGTGACGTAGGCCACGAGGAGCACCACGGCGAGGATTGCCACGACGATCGCCACGATGGCAACGGTGGAGGCCGCCACGATCACGTCCGCATCCTACTCATTGTCCTGCAAGTGGAATCAATGCGTGGCCCCAGTAGGACTCCCGAGCCGTCTCGATGGGCCGTCCGGCCCATTGACTTTCACCGAGTCCCTGCGAGGGTGGTCCGGTGATTGCCGCCCGTAGTCACGTGCACCGCATCCCTGCTCGGCGCGCGGTGCGGCTGGCGCTCGGGCTGGTTGTCGTGACCGCCGCTCTCGAGTTCCCGCTGCCGGCGCACGCCGCGCGCGCGCTGCCGACGATCTCGTTCTCCGGTTACAGCTGGACGGTCAAGGCGAGCTCGGGCCAGGTCGGACCAGGCCCGAACGAGTTCTCCTCCTCGAAGAACAACGTCTGGGTCGACCGCAACGGCTACCTGCACCTGAGGATCAACTTCAGCAAGGGCAAGTGGTACTGCGCCGAGATCGCCAGCCAGAGGAGTCTCGGGTACGGCACGTACCGCTTCACGCTTGGCTCCGCCGTCAGCAATCTCGACCCGAACGTCGTCCTCGGCCTCTTCACCTGGGACGACGACCCGGCCTACAACGACCGAGAGATCGACCTCGAGTTCTCCCGCTGGGGTAACGCCGCCGACCCGACGAACGGCCAGTACGTCGTCCAGCCGTGGAGTGGCACCGGCAATCTGCAGCGGACCACTGTCGGCGCGAACGTTCCCTCCAACCAGAGCTTCAGCTGGAGCCCCGGCCAAGTCGCCTTCGCCAGTTCGAACGGGAGCACAGCCTCGTGGCTCTACACCGGAATCGACGTGCCGCCTCCGGGGAACGAGAAGACACACCTGAATCTCTGGCTTTACCGCGGCCGGCCGCCGAGCAACGGCCGGGCAGCCGAGGTCGTAATCCGTAGCTTCAGCTTCGTCCCGGCACTCTAGGGTTCCTGCCCGCCCTGGCAGGGTTCCTGCCCACCCGGGCGCACGAAGTCAGCTGGTGACGAGATGCGTGACGGGAACCGAGAAGCGCTCGCGCGCGTCCTCACCGAGCCCGGCCTCGAGCCACGTCGCCTTCTCGTCCGGCGCGGTCAGCACGACGACCTCGTCGGCAGGAAACGTCCGTAGCGCGTCCTCGATCGCCTGCAACGGGTCGACGTCGCCCACCTCCGCCTCGACGTGCTCGCCCGGCACCGCCTCGGCGGCGGCCTCGGCGCGCTCGTCCGCGTCCGCGCGTGCGTCGTCCTCGGCGTTCGTCAGCCGGTCGAGCCACGAGATCTTCGAGGCCGGGGCGACCACGTGTACCTCGGCGTCCTCACCAGCATGCGCCCGTACGACCGACTCCACCTCGGCCTCAGGAACGGAGGCCGTGGTCACGACGAGAATCCGGCGAGCCATGCCGACCAGGCTAAAGCAAACGCCCGGCGGGCATGCGGCGGTCCTAGGCCGGAGCCGCGGCGCGCTTGCGCTGCTTCTCCACCAGCTCGCCCGCCTGAAGCTCCTCGCAGACGCGCCGGGTCACGAAGAAGACGAGCACGGGCGCGACGAAGAACAGCACGCGATAGACCCAGATCTGCCACTCGTACGAGATTCCGAGCAGGAGGAAGACTCGGTCGGAGGCTCCGGCGAGGAACGGGATGAACACCCAGGCGAAGAACGCGGCGCCGAACGCCGTCCGCATGGGCGCATCGCGTGGGCGGTCGACCAGGTTGTGGAAGGCCTTGTCCCCCGTCAACCTGCGCTCGAGCGACGGCCAGAGGAAGAGGATGCCGAAGACGGCGGTCGGGAACAGGATCCCGCCCCAGAACGGGTTCGGAACAAGCGTGTAGCCACCGATGTTGACGTCGAAGTCGGGGACCATGCGTAACGCGCCGATCAGCCACCCGAGGTACCAGTCCGGCTGCGCGCCGTTGGTGCCGTTGGCGACGTCGTACGGGCCCCACATCCAGATCGGGTTGATCTGGACGAGGCCCCCGAGCAGGAAGAGCACCGCCGCGACCGCGAAGAACAGTCCCAGGGAACGGGGCACCTGCCCCGGGAAGGTCGGCACGCCGACCACCTTTGACTCGCTCTCCTTCCGGCGTTTGAACTGGGTGTGATGTCTCGCGGCGATCAGGAACAGATGAAGGCCGAGCATCGTCGCGATCGCGAGCGGGAGCAGAAACACATGCCCGATGTACATGCGCGACATGAACTGCGGATCTCCCGGGAAGGGCGCCCCCCACACCAGCTGTGCGATCTCGGCGCCGATGAACGGAATCGAGAGCGCGACCGAGTAGCCGATCGCGAGCCCCATTCCCGAGAGGAGGTCGTCCACCATCGAATAGCCGAGGTAGCCCTCCAGCAGCGCGAGACCAAGCATGGCGATGCCGAGGTAGTAGGTGACGTCGCGCGGCTTGCGGAACGCTCCCGTAAAGAAGACGCGGAGCATGTGCAGGACGATCGACGCGACGAACACGTCCGCGGCCCAGTGGTGCGTCTGCCGGATGAAGAGCCCGGCCTTGACGTCGAACGAGATGTCGACCGTCGAGCGATAGGCCTGGCTCATGTGCAGCCCCTGCAGCGGGCCGTACGTGCCCTTGTAGACCGCGTCCGCCGTGCTCGGCTCGAAGAAGAGCGTCAGGTAGATGCCGGTCCCGACGAGGACGACGAACGCGTACAGCGCAACCTCGCCGAGCAGGAACGACCAGTGGTCGGGGAAGACGTAGCGGAGCGCCTTGCGGATGAACGGCGCCGTGCCGCTGCGCTGGTCGAGGAACTTGACGACCTTCCTGATCACGAGTTCCCCTTCAGGTGACGCCGTCTAGCTTCTGGGTCGCGAGCACCAAGCGATGCAAGGACGCAGGGAGCGTTCGTATTGCCAAATACGGGCGCGACTGAGGACGCCGCAGCGCGCCGCGTGATCGCGGGCCAGAAGCGGGCATGTGTCGCCTGGAGGGGCACTACGTCGGCTTCTTCAGGTTGACGCCCCACCAGGCCGGGCCGACCGCGCCGGAGAAGTTCCCGGCCGCGCGCAGGCCGCCGTTCGGATCGACGTAGAGCGGGAGCTGGGGCAGCGGCCGGCCGGCCGGCCCGAAGATGACCTCGCCGCCGGTCGCAGGATCGAACGTCGAGTAGTGGCACGGGCACACGAGCGCCGCTTTCGGCTCGGCCGGCGGAAACTTCGGAGTCCGGTAGAGCGAGATCGCGCAGCCGGCGTGCGTACAGATCTTCGAGTAGGCCAGGATCCCGCCGGGGGCCCAGTTGCCCCGCCCGTCCGGAAGCTGCAGGTGCCCGGGGTCGAGACGCACGACGACGAGGGGGGCGCCGAAGTCCTCGCGATTCGCGCCCTCCGGAAACGCCGTGTAGAAGACCCTCTCCTCGATCTGGCGCGCCAGCAGCGGCGCTCCTCCCTCGTCGACCAGCCGCCGGCCGCGGCGCCAGGGAGTCCGGTAGAAGGCGCTCGTGTCGAGGATCGGGCCGAGCG
>JACDER010000112.1 GCA_013816275.1 Actinomycetota bacterium
TCTCGAGGGCTACTGCGGCTCCCGGCCCGTGCGCATCGGCAACGGTGCCGCGAACCAGCTCCAGCTGGACATCTACGGCGAGCTGATCGACGCGATCTACGTCCACAACAGATACGGAGGGCCGATCTACTACGAAGCGTGGGAGGACTTGCGCGACGCGGTCGACTGGCTGTGCGAGAACTGGGACCAGCCGGACGAGGGCATCTGGGAGACGCGCGGCGGCAAGAAGGATTTCGTCTTCTCGCGGCTCCAGTCGTGGGTCGGGATCGACCGGGCGGCGAAGATCGCCGTCCAGCGCAGCCTGCCCGCCGACGTCTTCCACTGGCGCGCGGTCCGAGACAGGATCCATTCCCAGATCCACGAGCGGGGCTGGAACGAGAAGAAGAAGGCGTTCGTCCAGCACTACGGCACGGACGTGCTCGACGCCTCGCTCCTGCTGATGCCGCTCGTGAAGTTCGTCTCGCCGACCGATCCGCGCTGGATCTCGACCCTGGACGCGATCGCGAAGGAGCTGGTCACCGACAGCCTCGTCCACCGCTACAACCCCGAGGTCTCACCCGACGGGCTGGCAGGGACAGAAGGCACGTTCTCGATGTGCTCCTTCTGGATGGTGGAGGCGATGTCGCGCGCCGGCCGGGTCGACGACGCCCGGCTGATGTTCGAGAAGATGCTGACCTACGCGAACCACGTGGGCCTCTACTCGGAGCAGATCGGGCCGAGCGGAGAGGCGCTAGGGAACTTCCCGCAGGCGTTCACGCACCTCGCGCTGATCAGCGCCGCATTCGACCTCGACCGCGCGTTGGGTTAGGCTCCGGCGGCCGTGCTGCACCTGGCGCACTCGTTCCGCTTCGCCCGGCCCTCGATCAGGCGCGGCGGCGGGCACGAGAACAGGTGGGCTGCGCTCACGGCCATGGCCATCTCGAGCGCTGTCACCTCGATCCCGACCTCGGCCGTCGTCCTCGCGATCCCGAAGATCCACCAGGAGTTCAACGCCTCGCAGGGGGAGCTCCAGTGGGTGCTGGTCGCCTTCAGCCTCGCCTACTCGGCCCTGCTCGTCATCGCGGGCCGCCTCGCCGATGTGTACGGGCGGAAGAAGTTCTTCCTCGCAGGCACCGTCGTGTACGCGGGCGGCGCGCTCGGGGCCACCCTGGCCCCCGACGCGCTCGTGCTGATCGTGACGGTCGCGATCATGGGCGTCGGCGCGGCGATCCTCACCCCCGCCTCGCTGTCGATCATCACCGACGCGTTCGGGCCCGAGCAGCGCGCGACGGCAATCGGCATCTGGGCTGCCGCGTCGGCCCTCGTCAGCGGCGTGGGCACGCTACTCGGCGGCGCCCTCTCGGACTGGCAATGGCGGTCGGTCTTCTGGATCAATGTGCCCTTCTGCGCGATCTTCTTCCTGCTGACGCTCAGGGCCGCCCGGGAGTCGCGCGATCCCAATGCGGACCGGCACGTGGACGTGACGGGCCTTGCCGCGCTGGTCGGCGCGCTCACGGCGCTGACCCTCGTGCTCAACGAGGGCCCCGTCTGGGGCTTCGGCTCGATCACGTCGATCATCTTCTTCGTCGCCGCAGCCGTGCTGCTCGCGGCATTCCTGTATGCGGAGCCTCGCGTCCGGAACGCACTCGTCGACTTCGGGTTCTTCCGCAAGCGGAACTACCTCGGGGCGAACGCCGCGCTCCTCGTCGCCAACTTCGCGCTCGCCGCCGTGATCTTCTTCCTCGCGCAGTACATGGCGGAGGTCCTGGGGTACTCGCTGATCAAGGCGGGGACGCTGCTGCTGCCGCTCAGCGGCGCCCTCGTCGTCGCCCTCCCGCTCGGCGGGCCGATCTCTGAGCGGCTCGGGCCGCGGATCCCGATCTCCGCAGGTCTCGCGCTCACCGCGGTGGGCTGTTACCTACTCACCTACATCAGCGCCAACTCCGGCTACAACGACGTCTGGCCAGGCTCCCTCCTGGTCGGCGCAGGAGTCGGCCTTGCGCTCACCCCGCTGAACACGGCCGCGATGAATGCGATCCGCCGCACTGAGCACGGAGCCGCCGCCGGGGTCCTGGTAACGATGAGCGGCATCGGGGCGACCTTCGGCGTGGCGCTCTCCGGCGCCTTCTTCCAGAGCGTGCAGGACAGGAAGACGGACTCGCTTCTGACCCACGTCGGGAACGGCATCCACCTCACCGAGGCGCAGGAGCGAACGCTGAGCGGCCTCCTCTCCGGATCGGACGAGGCGAAGGCGCTACTCCACACGTTCGACCCGGCGCAGCAGTCGGCGATCAGGCACGCGCTGCGACAGGGATACACGGACGGTCTCGGGGTCGTCATGTGGCTCGCCCTCGGGATCACGGTCGCGGGGCTGCTGCTCGTCGCCATGGTCATGCAGCGCTCGGCCCCGGTCCCCGACGAGGAGGAGATCGAAGGGCTCGGGGCCCAAGAGTCCCGGGCCTAGCGAGCCCTAGAGGGTTATGCTCGCGGGGCCGTGACCCAGCTCCGCGACATCATGACCGAGGACGTCCTCTCCGTCGCGCCGGAGGACACGCTCGGCGAAGTGGCGACGAAGATGGTCGAGCGCAACGTCGGCTCGGTCGTCGTCGTCGACTTCGGGCGCCTGATCGGTGTCTTGACCGAGCGCGACATCATGCGCGCGGTCGCGGCGCGAACGCACTCCAGCGACGCCCGTGCCCGGGAGTGGATGACCGCCGACCCGATCACGGCGACGGCGGATGTGTCGGTCGAGGACGCCGCCAAGACCATGTTCGACCACGGCTTTCGCCATCTCCCGATCGTCGATGGGGAGCGCGCGATCGGGATCGTCTCGATCCGCGACGTGGCCGCCTGGGGCATTGCGCACGCCGCGCCCGACAGCTCCTAGGGTTCGCGTATCGGCAGGTTGCTCGCGACGACGCGCTGGCCGCCGCGGCTGTACACGACATCGACTGAGTCGTTCTGGCGGTACGTCCCGGCGATCCCGAGGAAGAGCGACAGCCAGCGCCAGAAGCCGAGCCGCCCTTCTTCGGCCAGCGGCTTGCCGAAGACGAGCATCGGCCCGCGCACCTCAAAATCCTCTCCCTGGGTCTGTGGAACGCCGTTCAGGAAGACCTCGAACGGCGGGCTGACGGCGCGAGGCAAGTCGACGACGGAGCGCGGAGCCATTGCTTCGTAGAATGCCATCCGTGCGCGCCCGGACTCTCGTCACCGCCGGTTCCCTGATGCTGGCGGCGCTCGCGTTCGCCGGCGCCGCACTCGCCGACGGCGGCGGCTTCTCGCCGGTCGAGCCTGCGTCGCCGAACGCCGAGCGGATCTCGACGACGTACTGGTTCATCTTCGGCTTCGCCGCCGCGATCTTCCTCGTGGTCGAGATCGCGCTCGTCGTCTTCATCGTCCGCTTCCGCAACCGTGGTCGCTCGCGCGAGGTCGAGGGGCCGCAGATCCGTGGTCACCTGAACCTCGAGCTCGCCTGGACTGCGGTGCCGGTCCTGATCCTCGTCGCCATCGCGATCTTCGCGTTCTACGAGCTGCCGGGAATCAAGGACGTCCCGGCCGCGGGTGCCTCCGGCTCGCAGCTGCAGGTCGGCGTCGAGGGGCAGCAGTTC
Organism: Actinomycetota bacterium; assembly: GCA_013816275.1. Classification (GTDB taxonomy): domain Bacteria; phylum Actinomycetota; class Thermoleophilia; order Gaiellales; family Gaiellaceae; genus JACDER01. The sequence continues at coordinate 3,588 of JACDER010000112.1, forward strand.
TACTGGCAGTACACGTACCCGAACGGCGTCATCGCGATCGACCGGATGCGCGTCCCGGTCGGGCGGCCCGTCCGGCTGGAGGTCACCTCGCCGCTCGACGACGTCATCCACAGCTGGTGGATCCCGGCGCTCGGGGGCAAGATCGACGCGATCCCCGGCCATCCGAACCACACCTGGTTCGAAGCCACGAAACCGGGCACGTACACCGGGCAGTGCGCCGAATTCTGCGGAATCCAGCACACGGCCATGCTCGCGACGGTCGAGGCAGTGCCCTCGAGCCAGTTCGACAGCTGGCTCGCCGCCGAGGCGCGCGCCCAGACGGAGGGCACATCCGACCTCGGCGCGCAGGAATTCAACGGCGTGTGCGCCAAGTGCCATGGGCTGAGCGGAAAGGGCGGAGTCGGTCCCGACATCGCGTCGAGCGCGACCATCCAGGACCGGCAGAGCCTCGACACGATCGTCAGGGAGGGGCTCGACCTGATGCCAGCGGTCGGAGCCGGCTGGAGCGACCGCCAGATGGACGCGCTGTCCTCCTATCTCCAGAAACGGTTCGGGAATGGCGGTTAGCGTCGAGCCGTATCCCGGCCGCGTCCCCTGGACCCGGGGCCGCTTCGTCAGCTGGCTGACGACCACCGACCACAAGCGGATCGGGATCCTCTACATCTCCACGAGCCTGCTCTTCTTCGTGGCGGGCGGCATCCTCGCGCTGCTGATGCGCGCGCAGCTCGCGACGCCGAACGAGAGCTTCGTCACCAAGGACAGCTACAGCGAGCTGTTCACCATGCACGGGACGACGATGATCTTCCTCGTCGTCGTACCCATCCTCGCCGGCTTCGGCAACTACCTCGTCCCGCTGATGATCGGCGCGAGGGACGTGGCTTTCCCCCGGCTGAACGCCCTCTCCTACTGGCTGTTCCTGCTCGGCGGCGTCGTCCTCTACGGGAGCTGGTTCGCCGCGGGCGGAGCGCCGAAGGCGGGCTGGACGAGCTACGTGCCGCTGAGCGTGAACACGCCGGGCAGCGGCCAGGACCTCTGGATCCTCTCGCTGCACATCCTCACGCTCTCGTCGCTCCTCGGGGCGATCAACTTCCTGGTCACGATTACCAGGATGCGAACCCGCGGGATGTCGTGGATGCGGATGCCGCTGTTCGTCTGGTCGATCCAGGTCTACTCGGCACTGCTGGTGGTCGTCCTGCCCGCGCTGTCGGCAGGGCTGACCCTGCTCCTGCTCGACCGGCAGGCGGGCACGCACTTCTTCATTCCGGCCAAGGGAGGGAGCGCGCTCCTCTGGCAGCACGTCTTCTGGTTCTTCGGCCACCCCGAGGTCTACATCATGATCCTGCCCGCGATGGGGATCGTGTCGGAGGTGATCCCCGTCTTCGCCCGCAAGCCGATCTTCGGCTACACCGCGATCGCGCTCTCCACCGCCGGGATCGGAGTGATCTCGCTATTCGTATGGGCCCACCACATGTTCTCGACCGGGCTCCCGATCTCGTTGCAGGCCTTCTTCCTGGTCTCCTCGATGGCGGTGGCCGTTCCGACCGGGGTGAAGATCTTCAACTGGCTGGCGACCACCTGGCGGGGGAATCTCATCTTCGACACGCCCATGCTGTACGCGCTCGGCTTCATCGCCGTCTTCACGCTGGGCGGCCTCTCCGGGATCTTCCTGGCCGTGTTCCCCGTCGACTGGCAGGTGACTGACACCTACTACGTCGTCGCGCATCTCCACTACGTGCTCTTCGGCGGCTCGATCTTCGGGATCTTCGCCGGGCTCTACTACTGGTGGCCCAAGATGTTCGGGCGTATGCTCGACGAGCGCCTCGGGAAGTGGCAGTTCTGGCTCACGTTCATCGGCTTCAACATCACCTTCTTCCCCCAGCACATGCTCGGCCTGCTCGGGATGCCCCGCCGGGTCTACACCTACGACCACGGCGGGATCTGGGAGGGCTACAACCTGGCGTCCAGCATCGGGTCGGGGATCATGGGCATCGGCATCCTGCTCTTCTTCGTCAACGTCCTCGTGACACGGCGGCGGGGGAAGCGGGCCGGGAACGATCCGTGGCTGGCCGACACGCTCGAGTGGTACACGAGCTCCCCGCCCCCGCCGGAGAACTTCGACGCGCCGATCCCGTACGTGACGAGCGCGCGCCCGCTGCGGGACATTCGCCGCCGGCTGAAGGAGATGCGCCATCTCTGAGCTGAGCCCCGGGCCCTGGCTTCGCCTGACGGCGCTCGCCGCTGCGGCCGCGACCGGGCTCGCCGTGGCGAGCGGTGCGGGCGG
>JACDER010000113.1 GCA_013816275.1 Actinomycetota bacterium
GGAGCTCCTGCCGGTGCTCGACGACCTCGAGCGGGCGCTCGAGGCTGCCACGCAGCACGAGGAGGCGAAGCTCGAAGAGGGCGTCCGCCTCGTCCACCGCAACCTCGCCGACCTCCTTCGCCGCGAGGGCCTGGCGGAGATCGAGACCAACGGCCGCTTCGACCCGCACGTGCACGAGGCTCTCCTTTCCCAGCCCTCTGACCAGGAGGAGGGGTCCGTTTTGGATGTGGTTCAAAAGGGCTACAAACTTGGGGATCACGTCGTGAGACCGGCTCGCGTGGTCATTGCCGGTGCCAGGCACGTGCCTGGCACCGAGGAGTCGGATGGCGACGGCGGCTAAGAGCCTCTACGAGGTGCTGGGGGTTCCCAAGAATGCCTCGGCCGATGAGATCAAGAAGGCCTACCGTAAGCTCGCGCGGCAATACCACCCGGACCGCAATCCCGGCGACGACGACGCAGAAGCGAAGTTCAAGGAGATCCAGGCCGCCTACGACGTCCTCTCCGACCCGGAGAAGCGCAAGCAATACGACGACTTCGGGTCGGCCGACGGTCGCGGCGGGCCGGGCACCGGCTGGTCGACGTTCAACGCCGACGCATTCGACTTCGGCAACCTGAGCGACCTCTTCGGCGGGATGTTCGGGGGGCGCGCGGGCCGTCAGCAGCCGGTCGCGCAGCGCGGGGCGGATATCGAGGCCGTCGTCAACCTCTCTTTCGAGGACTCGCTCAAGGGCGTCGAGACCAAGATCCCGGTCCAGATCGACACGGCGTGTTCGGAGTGCGGCGGATCGGGCGCAAAGCCCGGAACGGCTCCGGTCATCTGTCCCGACTGCCGCGGACGCGGCGTCCTCTCGGAGAGCCAGGGGCTGTTCTCGCTCTCGCAGCCGTGCCCGCGCTGCCGGGGGAACGGGACGATCATCGAAAATCCGTGTCCGCGCTGCCACGGCACGGGCCGCGAGCGGCGCACGAAGCGCTACTCGGTGAAGATTCCGGCCGGGGTCAAGGACGGTACGCGGATCCGGCTCAGGGGCAAGGGCGAGCCCGGGGTTGGCGGCGGCCCGCCCGGCGACCTGTTCGTCGTCACGCACGTGGCGCCATCGAAGCTGTTCGAGCGCCGCGGCCCAGCGGATCTCGTCGTCGAGGTCCCGGTCACCTACGCGGAGGCCGCGCTTGGGGCCAAGGTCGAGGTGCCGACGCCCTACGGCGAGCGGCTCTCGGTCAGGATTCCCGCCGGCACCGAGACGGGCAAGCTGCTCCGGCTGAAGGGCCACGGGGCGCCGAAGCTGAAGGGAGGCGGCCAGGGAGATCTCCTTGCGCGCGTGCGCGTGACCGTCCCCAAGAAGATGAACAAGGCCGAGCGCGAGGCGGTCGAGGCGCTCCAGAAGGTCTCGCGCGAGCAGCCGAGGGAGGAGGCGTTCTCATGAGAGTCGGAACGCTGATCAGTGGCGCGCTCGCCGCCCTGGGCCTGGTTCTCTTCCTGGTCAAGGTGAACTACCTCGGCGAGGGCTACGAGGGCTCGTGGGACACGGTCGTGCTCGTTGCCGGCTGGCTGTCGATCCTCGCCGCGCTCGTGGTCGCGGGCTTGACCACGTTCCGCGCCGGCGCCCGCTGGGGGCGGAGGCTTTGATGGACGACAGCCCGCGCTACATGATCTCCGTGGCCGCCGAGCTGGTCGGCATGCACCCGCAGACGCTTCGCATCTACGAGCAGAAGGGCCTCGTCAATCCGAAGCGGACCGCCGGGAACACGCGCCTCTACTCGGACGCGGATCTCGAGCGGCTGCGCGCGGTCCAGCGGCTCACCACCGACCTCGGCCTGAACCTGGCCGGCGTCGAGCTCGTCCTGCGCATGGAGGATCAGCTCCGGCGCATGCATACGCGAATGGAGCGAATCGAGCGCCAGATGCGCGAGGAGATCGAGAAGGTCCACAAGCACTATCGGCGCGATCTCGTGCTCTGGCAGCCGGGTGAGACGCGGCCGGCGAGGAGGGCCTAGCGATGACGTCGTGGTTTTCCACTCTTGGCCCGGGCTCGTCACGCCGGCGTGACCGTGTACGGGTTACGCTGGCCGCGGGTGGCGGGAGGACGATTCCCCACCCTGGGTGGGGAATTGATGGGGGGCGCGTAAGGAATGCTGGCGCGGTCCCGCAGGACCGCTCGCGAAATACGACTGAGGCCCACTGATGGATTTCAACAGGCTGACCCTGAAGTCACAGGAGGCCGTCGGCGCCGCGCAGGAGCTGGCGCGCCGGATGGGCAACCCCGAGATCTACCCCGAGCACCTGCTGCTCGCGCTGCTCGACCAGGAGCTGCCGCAGCAACTCGTCCCGGCCGCCGCGGGGCTTCGCGCGGAGGCCGAGACGGCCCTGCGCGGCAAGCCGTCGATCCAGGGCGGCCAGCAGCAGCCGCAGGTGTCGCGCGCGTTCAGCGAGGTGCTGGACAAGGCGTTCGACGAGGCGCGCAAGCTGGAGGACGAATACGTCTCCACCGAGCACTTGCTGCTCGCGCTCGACGTCGTCCCCCGCGACGCGTTGCTGGAGCGGATCAAGGACGTCCGCGGCGGTCAGCGCGTTACCTCCCAGGATCCCGAGGAGACCTACCAGGCGCTCGAAAAGTTCGGCCGCGACCTGACCGCGCTCGCCGAGGAGGGCAAGCTCGATCCGGTCATCGGCCGGGACGAGGAGATCCGCCGCGTCATCCAGGTGCTTTCCCGCCGCACGAAGAACAACCCGGTGCTGATCGGAGAGCCTGGCGTCGGCAAGACCGCGATCGCCGAGGGTCTCGCGCAGCGGATCGTCGCAGGCGACGTTCCCGAGGGCCTGAAGGGCAAGCGCGTGTGGGCGCTCGACATCGGCGCCCTGCTCGCCGGCTCCAAGTACCGCGGCGAGTTCGAGGAGCGGCTGAAGGCCGTCCTCAACGAGATCAAGGCGGCGGACGGCCAGATCATCCTCTTCATCGACGAGCTGCACACGATCGTCGGCGCCGGCGCCGCCGAGGGCGCGGTCGACGCGGCGAACATGCTGAAGCCGATGCTCGCGCGCGGGGAGCTGCGCGCGGTCGGCGCGACCACGCTGGACGAGTTCCGCAAGCACATCGAGAAGGACGCCGCGCTCGAGCGGCGGTTCCAGCCCGTCTTCGTCGGGGAGCCGTCCGTCGCGGACACCATTGCGATCCTGCGCGGACTGAAGGAGCGCTACGAGGCGCACCACGGCGTGCGCATCCGCGACGCGGCGCTGGTCGCAGCCGCCGTCCTCTCCGACCGGTACATCGCCGACCGGCAGCTGCCGGACAAGGCGATCGACCTGATCGACGAGGCCGCCTCGCGGCTGCGCATGCAGATCGACTCCGTGCCGCTCGAGCTCGACGAAGCCGACCGGCGCGTGCGCCAGCTCGAGATCGAGCTGGCGGCGATGGGCAAGGAGTCGAAACAGGTACGCGAGCCGCTCGAGCGCGAGCTGGCCGAGGCGAAGGAGCGGAGGAACGAGCTCGCGGCGCGCTGGGAGCAGGAGAAGGGCGTGCTCGAGCGGATCAAGGAGATTACGCGCCGGATCGACGAGCTGAAGATGGAGGCCGAACGCGCCGAGCGCGAGGGGAACCTCCAGCGGGTCGCCGAGATCCGGTACGGCGAGTTGCCCCAGCTCGAGGAGGAGCTCGAGACGCGGGCAGCGCCCGAGTCGCCGATGGTCAAGGAAGAAGTCGACGAGGACGACGTCGCCGAGGTCGTCGCCCGCTGGACGGGCATCCCCGTCTCGCGGCTGCTCGAGGGTGAGACCGAGAAGCTGATCCACATGGAGGAGCGGCTGCACGAGCGCGTGATCGGTCAGGCCGAGGCCGTTTCCGCGGTCGCGAACGCTTTGCGCCGCGCCCGCTCGGGCCTCCAGGACCCGAACCGCCCGATCGGCTCGTTCGTCTTCCTCGGCCCGAGCGGTGTGGGGAAGACCGAGCTCGCCCGAGCGCTGGCGGAGTTCATGTTCGACGACGAGCGGGCCATGATCCGGATCGACATGTCCGAGTACATGGAGAAGCACACGGTCTCGCGTCTCGTCGGCGCGCCGCCCGGCTACGTCGGCTATGAGGAGGGCGGCCAGCTCACCGAGGCAGTTCGCCGGCGGCCGTACTCGGTCGTCCTGCTCGACGAGATCGAGAAGGCCCACCCGGACGTGTTCAACATCCTGCTGCAGATCCTCGACGACGGGCGGCTGACCGACGGCCAGGGCCGGACGGTCGACTTCCGCAACACCGTTCTGATCATGACCTCGAACATCCGCTCGGCGGAGGCGATGCAGGATGTGTTCAGGCCTGAGTTCCTGAACAGGATCGACGAGATCGTCGAGTTCCACCCGCTCGACCGCGACCAGCTGGGAGAGATCGTCGAGCTGCAACTGCGGCGGTTGCGCGACCGGCTCGCCGAGCGCGGGATCGACATCGAGCTGACTGAGGACGCGAAGGAGCTGGTGGCCGAGGCGGGCTGGGATCCCACCTACGGTGCGCGTCCGCTCAAGCGCGCGATCCAGCGGACGATCGAGAACCCACTCGCGATGCGGCTGCTCGAGGGCGACTTCTCGGAGGGCGACACCGTTCTCGTGACCGTGGAAGACGGCGAGCTGCGGTTCGAGAAGGCGAGCGCGGTCGAGCCCGCCGTGGCGTAGTGCCCTAGTGCGTCCGGGTGACCGGGAGGTCGATGACGAACCGGCTCCCGCCGCCGGGTTCGCTCTCCACCTGGATCGACCCTTCGCTCTGGACGACGAAGCCATGGACGGTCGCGAGGCCGAGGCCGTTTCCCGTGCTCTTCGTGGTGAAGAACGGCTCGAAGGTCTTTCGGGCCGCGTCGAGCTCGAGCGCGATCGCCCGTCGAGGCCCTCGAGTTCCTGGAGCGAGCCCGCCTGGCGATGGGGGAGGTGCCGGATCCCGCCGAGGACGCGATGATCCGGCTCCTCGAAGCCCGGGCGCTCGCTCAGCTCGGCGAGCTCGAGCGGGCTGCGACGCAGGCGATGGAGATCGCGGGAGAGCTGTCGGATCGTCCTGACGAGGCCGGACAGATGTACGCCGTGCTGGCGGCGACGCTGGCCGAGCGAGGCGAGCGGGCGCGCGCGATCGAGCTCTATGAGCTCGCGTGCGAGTTGCTGGAGCGCGTCCCGACCCGCCATCTCATGGACGCGTACGCACGGCTCGCCGAACTGCTGGAGCTGGAAGGCCGCACAGACGAGGCGTTCGCGGTGCTGAAGAAGGCGGTCGGCGTCGGCGCGGCGCGCTCAGGTCACGAGGCGTCTGGGAGGTGTTCGCGTTCCCGGACTCTTCGCGCGGGGCGCCGATCGCGAGGATGACGGCGTCGCGCGCGCTCTCGTTGCGTTGCTGTACCGCCGTCCCGGGCTCGACGATCACCGCGGATCCGGCCGGAAGTTCGATCCGATGTGGCGGGTCGCCCAGCGCCATCGTGGCCGTCCCCGAGAGGACGACGAAGATCTCCTCCTGGGCGCGCTCGGCGTGCCGACGGCCCTTTGCCCCTGGCGGAAGGCGCCAGATGTTCGCGCGCACGTGCTCGAGCCCGTCGGAGAGGCGGACGATTCCCCGGCTCTGGTCGCCGGAGCTGGGCTTCGACCACTCGAGCTCGTCCAGTTTCAACAGCGTGTAGGCCATTTCGGACCAAGCATGGTGCCAGGCACGTGCCAGGCACCGTCGGAGGGCGTGCCGGCGCGGAAACTTGAGCCTTCAACAAACTCTTAGACCGATCTCAGTCCCCTCTTAGGGGCGGCCGCTGTACTGGCTCGAGTCAGAACGAACTCGACTGAACGGAGGTGAGCGGGAGGAGGTAGCCAGACGAGACCCCATCCAAACGAGTTGCGCCAGCGCGGCCCCCGGGG
>JACDER010000114.1 GCA_013816275.1 Actinomycetota bacterium
GACTGCCCGGTGCCGCCGGTGACGACGGCCTGCATCATCGAGGTCAGGTCCGCAGCGGTCTGCGGCTTGATCGCACGACCGAGCATGCTAGGTGAGGTGCGCGTGACCAGCGATCCGTTCGGCTGCTCGATGCGGTCGACGACGTAGGGGCGCATCACGACGCCCTTGTTCGCGACGCCTGCCGCGACCATCGCCATCTGGATCGGAGTGACGATCATTCGCTCCTGCCCGAACGCGAGGCGGCCCGGGTCGACCTGCGAGTCGCGCTCGGGGAAGAAGAGGCGGCCCTTGTCGTAGAGGCCGCTCGCGGCCCGCTCGTTCGTCGGCGTCTCGAGCGGCGGCAGCGAGTAGAAGCCGAAGCGCTTCGAATAGTCGAGGAGCGTCTTGGCGCCAAGGCTGATGCCGATCTTGCAGAACACCGAGTTGACGGAGTGCTCGAGCCCCTGGAACAGCGTCAGGGTGCCGAACTGCTCGGGGCTCTCCGGATCGCCTGCGTTCTTGACTTGCTTCCCGTACTCGATGCAGTAGCCGGGGTCGTAGAACCGCGACTCGGGCGTGTACTTGCCCGTATCGAGCGCCGCCGCCGCGGTGATGACCTTGAAGGTCGAGCCGGGCGGGAAGAGCGATGCCGTGCCACGGTTCACGAGCGGAGACGCGGGGTGGCAGTTGGCCCTGATCCGCTTGATCGCATCGAAGTGTCCCTCGGCCAGGTTGAGGTCGAAGGTCGGGCTCGAGGCGAGCGCCAGCACCTTGCCCGTCGAAGGCTCGAGCACGACGACGGCGCCACACTGCGTCCCGAGCGCGTTCTGAGCCACTCGCTGGGCGCGGTAGTCGACCGTAACGAAGACGTTGTTCCCGGTAATCGTGACGCCCTTGAGCCGGTCGAGCGACGTCCGGATCACGGTGTTCAGGTTGGTGTTCGCTCCGGTCAGGTAATCGTTCAGCGACTGCTCGAGCCCCGTGCGCGAGCGCTGCTGGGTCGAGTAGCCGAGCGTCTGGGCGAGCAGCCCGCGGTTCGGGTACTTGCGGAAGTAGAACGTCTCGCCCTTGATCTTCTCCTTCACGTTGTCCGCGTAGACGAGCTTCCCGCCGGGGCCGCGGATCTCGCCGCGCTTGATCGTGAACTGGGCGACGCGCTGGATCGCGTTGTCCTGCTTCTCCGCCAGGCCGGAAGCGGCCCACACCTGCCAGTACGTGGTACCGACGATCAGCGCGACCAGGAGGACGAGCGCGAACGTCGCCACACGCGTTACCTGGGTGTTCATTCCACGCCCCTCAGCGCGTTGGCGCGGTTCGAGACGAGCATCAGCCCGGCGAGTAACACGAAGTTGGAGACGACGCTCGATCCTCCGTAGGAGACGAATGGAAGCGTGATCCCGGTGAGCGGAATGATCCGGAGGATTCCCCCGACGATGATGAACGTCTGCAGCGCGAACCCGAAGGTCAGCCCGACCGCGACGAGCTTCGAGAAGCCGTCACTCGCCAGCAACGAGATCCGGAAGCCGCGCATGACGAAGAGCATGAAGACCATGACCAGTGCCGAGACGCCGATCAGGCCCAACTCCTGCGCGAGCGCCGAGTAGATGAAGTCCGTGTTCAGGTACGGGATCAGAGCGCCGCCGTCCGTGGTGGTGAAGGTTCCCTTCCCGAGCCCGGTGCCGCCGTAGTGGCCGTTCGCGATCGAGTACAGGGATTTGGTCAGCTGGTAGCTGGCGCAGTTCTGGCGGAGGTCGAGCTTCCCGGACTGAGCGCAATAGACCGCGTGCTCCGTCCAGGGGTGGAGCCAGATCGTGACCCGGTCGCGGACGCGGGAGACGAGCTCGTACACCGCGACCGCCCCTACGAGAAACAGTGCCAGCCCGATTCCGACGAACAGCAGGCGGGACGTCGCGACGTACAGCATCACGAGGAAGATCCCGAAGAAGAGCAGGGCGCTCCCCAGGTCCTTCGTCTCGACCAGGACGAGCATCGCGCAGCCCCAGATGACGAGGAGCGGCCCGAAGTCCTTGAGCCGTCCCTGCGCGAGCACCTCGCGCTTCTCGCGGAGATAGCCCGCGAGGAAGATGATCAGCATGATCTTGGCCAGCTCGCCTGGCTGGAACTGGAGCGGCCCGAGCTTCACCCAGAGCCGCGCGCCGTTGATCGTCGCGCCGATCCCGGGGAGAGCGGGGAGCGCGAGTAGCGCGACGGCGCCCAGCCCGAACAGATAGCGGTACCCCTCCAGCCTGCGGTAATCCCGGCGCAGGATGAAGAGCGTGAGCGAGAAGAGCGCGACTCCGATCACGATCCACATTCCCTGGCGGAACGCGTCGGTCGGGTCGAGCCGGTAGATCTCGGTGACGCCGACGGCGGTGAGCAGTCCCGCCATCGGGAGCAGGTACGGATCCGCGTGAGGAACGGTCACGCGCGCCACGATGTGCGCGAGCAGGTAGAGGCCGAGAAAGACTCCCGCGTACGACAGCGAGGCAGCCGAGATCACCGATTGCCGGGCGATGTAGACGCTCGCGAAGCCGACTGCGGTGAGAGCTCCGACGGCGATCAGCGTCATCAGCTCTCGATTACGACTGCTCACGCGCGCCCTTGGCCCGCAGCCCCTTCCGGCCGCCGGAGCCGGCCTCCGGGGCCGCCTGACACCGCTGCCGGCACAGCGCTCTCCGCGGCCGTATTGAAATACTGTCCACTCCGGCCCCGCACCGGCAGCGGCGTCCCAGGAACCCGCGAGCGCAGCCGCGAGTCCCAGCTCATGGTGGGATCTCCTCCTCATAACGTCGGATCGCATCCCGGGCCGAACCGAAGCCGCGGAGATCGTGGTCGAAGAGGCGCTTCCGCTCCGTTTGCGTCAGCTGGCCGGCGAGCACCCGGCTGACGTACACGGTTCGGTACAGGTGGACCCCGGCGATGTCGTAGGGGAGGCCCTGGTAGACGGCGACGTGGCCGTCCCGCTGGGCTCCTACGAAGTGCGACTGCGAGAGCCCGAACAGCCCCAGGCCGACGACGGCCAGGAGGATGACTGCCGCGGCGATCCAGTAGAGGCGACGGCTACGGCGCGCGCGTTCCGGCGGGTGGTCGATCGTGGCCTCCGGAACGTCGCCGTCGACGGCTGCCCATTCGTCCGGGCGGGCTTCGATGACCGGGACGGCCTCGAGGCCGGACAGCGTGTCCTCGTCGTCCTCCTCGTCCGCGTCGGGCGCCGCCGCCCCCGCGGTGCGCTGGGCCGCTTCGCCGATCTCGAAGAGCAGGACGGTGATGTTGTCCTCGCCGCCGCTGCGGTTCGCGGCCTTGACCAGATCCTGCCCCGCGCGCTTGAGATTGCCGCGGCGCTTCTCGAGGATCTCGAGGATCGCCTTGTCCTCGACCATGGAGGTCAGGCCGTCCGAGCACAGCATGAACACGTCGCCGTCGTGGGTCTCGACCGTGAAGGCGTCGACGTCGACGTCGCGATCGGTGCCGAGCGCTCGCGTGATCACGGAGCGCTGTGGATGGGTTTCCGCCTCCTCCTCGGAGAGCTTGCCCGCGCGGGTCAGCTCGGCCACGAGCGAGTGATCCTCGGTGATCTGGTCGAGCTTCCCGTCCCGCAGGAGGTACGCGCGCGAGTCTCCCACGTGCCCGACCGAGACCTTCCCCTCCTCGGCGAGTGCGAGGGTGAGCGTCGTTCCCATCCCGGAAAGCGCCGAGTCCTCGTTCGCGCGGTCGAACACGCGCCGGTTCGCCTCCTGGATCAGCTCGACGACCCTCTTCTCGCCCGCACCGGGCTCCCCGGCGTGCTCCTGGAGGGCGTTGGCGGCGAGCTCCGATGCGACCTCGCCCGCCTGCGCTCCGCCCATCCCGTCCGCGATCGCGAACAGCGGCGGTTCGCAGACATAGGAGTCCTCGTTGTGGCGCCGTTTGCGCCCGGTGTCGCTCAGGCTGACTACTTGGCCCAGATTCATCGCTCGAACCGAAAGTCCGTTTCGCCGATTTTGACAATGTCGCCGGGCTCGAGGCGCTTTGGGCGCTTCAACTTGACCCCGTTGACGTAGGTCCCGTTGGTCGAGCCTACGTCCTCGAGCCAGACGCCGTCGCCGCGCGGGTCGAATCGGGCATGCTCGGCGGACGCGAAGGTATCGCCCGGAAGCGGGATGTCGTTCTCGCCGTCGCGCCCGACCGTGAGGCCGACCGAGTCGAGCGGGAGCTCGCTCTCTTCGTCCAGCGCCGGGCTCTTCACCACCACAAGCTTGCCGATCTTCTTCGCGGCGGCGAGCCGGAGCTCGCGCGCCTGCTCGGGTGTGAGCAGCATGCTGTCGTCAGCGGAGACTTGCGGCTCGGAGACCTCGCGACGCGCCGTGCGCACGATCCGCCAGATGAAGAGGTAGAGCAGGATGAGGAACGCGATCTTGAGAGCGAGCAGGACCTCTTCGATCTGGACCGAGCCTGCGGCGATCAAGGGCGTTCGAAGACCAGCTCGGTCGAGCCGAGGAGGATCGTGTCCCCGTCCTCGAGCCGGGCCCGCTTCGCCCTCCGCCCGTTGACCTCAATGCCGTTCGTCGAGCCGAGGTCGACGACGAAGAACGAGGAGCCCTCCTGCCGGATCTCGGCGTGCTGCCGGGAGACGTTCGGATCGGCCAGGCGGACGTCGCAGTCGCGCGACCGGCCGATCACCAGCCGCCCGCGCTCCATCGGGTACTCGGCTGCGCCGGCGCGGAGCATCGCCGGCGGTACCTCCGGCATCGCCTCGGGCTCCGGCTCGGGTACCGGAACCGGCGCGGGCTCCGGCTCGGGCCGGTAGATCATGGTCTCGCCGGGCTGGGGCTGCGACGTCGGCTCGCCGGGCTCGGGTGTCCGGCGCTCGCGCTGCACCATCCGCGTCGCGATGCCGAACTCGCCGATCGAGAGATCGTCGTCCGTCTCCATCGACACCGTCGGAGGGGAGAGAAGCTCGTACTCCTCGCGCCGCGCGTGCTGGGCGAGGTAGTCCTGGAGCTCTCCGATCAGGGCCTCCTCGTAGCCCTCGAACTGGTCGCGGTCACCCGTCGCCAGGTAGACGGTGTACTCGTTCGGCACGTACACGCGCGAGACCGAGACCGTCCGGTGGTCGTCCATCTCCTTCGCGAGCTTGCGGGCAAGCTCCACCGGCTGCACGTGGGCACGGAAAGCGCGTCCGAAGACACCCTCGAACAGTCCCTCGATCTTTTGCTCGATTGCGCGCAGAACGGTCAACTGGCGTCCCTCGGAGTGGTGCTGCGGAGCCGGTCAGTCTAGTTGCTGAACAGGCCGGGGAAGCGTTGGTCGCACACGTGGAGCCCAGCTCGCGCGTGTCCGCCACAGCACGACCGCGACGCACGTCGCCCAGACGGTGAGCACCGCGGGGACCGGATTTGCCTGCGGCGCGACGAGAACCGAGCCGCTGATGGTGGCCGCGCCGTACACGGCGATTCCCCAGAGCCCCTTGCGGCGCGCGAACGGAAGGAGCGCGGCCGCGGCGGCCAGCACGAGCGCCTCGAGGCCAAGCGCCGGATGAGCGAGCACGGCGTTCCACAGCACCGAGAACGAGTGGACCGGGCTTCGCTCGCCGTCCAGCCCGAGCGCGCCGGCCGTACCGGAGGAAAACGGAAGCGCCTGGTGGCCGACGCCGGCGACGAGCCCGCCGATCAAGACGGCCGTTCCAGCCTGGAGTGCGCGGCGCCAGGCCGCCCGCACGGGCTGGAGCAGGAGCGGAAGGAGTCCGAGCGCGGCCAGGGGGCCGAGCAGCGGTCCAAGCGCGAACGAGAACGCGGCGCGAGGCTCACGCAGATGGAGCAGGAACCAGACCGCGGCCAGGGCTCCGTACAGGAGCGCGAGGCCCATCGAG
>JACDER010000115.1 GCA_013816275.1 Actinomycetota bacterium
CCTCCCCCGGGCGGAAGCCACACGGCCACCCCGTCCTCGGTGAGCGTGCTCACGGGGACTCAGCTGTCCGGCAACGTCTCCAGCCTCGGGGCAGACGACGACAGCTACTACGTCCTCTCGACGACGAACGCGGGCGCCCAGTGGGCGGCGAGCTTCCGCGGCCTCCCGTCAAACATTGCGAGCCTGACCGTCACGTACAAGGGCCACGCAACCGCCAACTGCACGCAGAACGTGAACCTCTGGAACTGGTACTACTCGGCCTGGGTCTCGATCTCGAACACGCCGGCGGGTACCAGCGACTCGACCCTCGTCATCCCCGCCCCCGGCCTGCTCTCCGACTACGTGTTTCTCGGTGAGGCTCGGGCGAGCCTCCAGTGCTTCCGCACCGACTCAGGCGGATTCGACGTCCACAGCAACCTCCTGAAGCTGACCTACACCCCGTAGCGCGCTAGGCGCGCGCGGGCTCGCCGAAGGTCATCATCCGCTTGAACTCCGCGAAGCGCGCGGAGATCTCGTCCTCCTCGAGCCGCTGGAGCCGCTCGCTGCCGAAGTCCTCGACGACGAACGAGGCCAGCACGGATCCGTAGACGGCCGCCGCCCGGAACGCGTCGTCCGGGGGATCGGGGTCACCGAGGGAGTCGAGGTAGCCGAAGCAGCCACCGGCGAACGAGTCGCCCGCGCCGGTCGGGTCGATCACTGTCTCGAGCGGATAGGCGGGGATGGAGAAGAACCCGTCCTCGGTGAACATGCACGCGCCGTACGGGCCCTGTTTGACGAGCGCCACCCGGGGGCCGAGGTCCCGGAGCTTCCTGGCCGCCCGCGCGAGGTTCGGCTCGCCGGTCAGCATCCGGAGCTCGGCGTCGTTCAGCGTGACGACGTCGACCTCCCGCATGGTCTCGATCAGAGACTCCCGCGCCGACCCGATCCAGTAGTTCATCGAGTCGAGGCCGACGATCGTCGCCTCACGGCACTGGCGGCGCACCCGGCGCTGGAGGTCGGGCTGGATGTTGGCGAGGAAGAGGACGGAAGCCGACGCGGCCTGCGGCGAGAGCTCGGGATCGAAATCCGCGAAGACGTTGAGCTGCGTGTCGAGTGTGTGCGCGACAGTCATGTCGTCCTCGTACCGGCCGGACCAGTGGAACGACCGCGCGCCCGGGACGCGCTCGAGGTCGTCGACGTTCACGCTGCGCGCTGCGAAGACGGTCAGCTCCTCGTCACCGAAGTCGTCGCCGACGACGCCGACGACGTACACGTCGGTGAAGAAGCTCGCCGCGAGCGAGAAGTGGGTCGCCGCGCCGCCGAGCACGCGGTCGCGCTTGCCGAACGGCGTCTCGAGCGAGTCGAAGGCGACGGATCCAACAACGGTGACGGCCATGCCGGGGGCGGATACTACGGGCTATGCCCGAGACCTGGCACCATGGAGTCATCGCCCGCTACTGGGCCGAGTTCAACACCGAAGGCCCCGAGATCGAGTTCTTCAGGCGCTTCATCGAGGACGGCGGCGGACCGGCGCTCGACGTCGCCTGTGGAACGGGAAGGCTCCTCATTCCGTGGCTCGAGGCCGGTCTCGACGTGGACGGGGTCGACGTCTCGGAGGACATGCTGGCGCTCTGTCGCGAGCGCGCAGAGCGAGAAGGCCTCACGGCGCGGCTGTATGCGCAGCCGATGCACGAGGTCGACCTCCCTCGCCGGTACCGGACGATCGTGGTCTGTGGCGGACTGGGCGTGGGAAGCAGCCGCGACCGGGACCTCCAGGTGCTCCGGCGCCTCCACCATCACCTCGAGCCTGGCGGCACGGTCGTCCTCGACAACGAGGTCCCGTATGCCAGCCCGCGCCTCTGGCCGTACTGGACGGCGGAAGGCCGCAGCAAACTCCCCGAGGAGTGGCGCCCACCGGGGGAACGCCGGCGAGGCTCCGACGGAACCGAGTACGAGCTTCGTTCACGGTGCGTGTCGCTCAACCCGCTGGAGCAATCTGCGACGCTCGAGATGGAGGCCCGGATGTGGAGCGGAGGAGAGCTCGCCGCCGAGGAGACCCATTCGATCGACCTCATGTTCTACTTCCGGGACGAGCTCGTGCTGATGCTCGAACGGGCGGGCTTCCGCGACGTCTCTGTTCGCCGCGGCTACGACGACGCGCCGGCCGGGCCGGAGGACGAGTTTCTCGTCTTCAGCGCGAAGAAGTAGCGGCGGCCACGACCCGATCGAAGTCGCCACCTCGCCCGACCGCGACTCCGACGAGATAGGCGAGCAGCGGCGCGTTCGTCCGTTCGCCGCTCTCGTGGGCTGCGATCCGAGCGAGGTCGAGCAGTTCCTGCGCGGTTCCGCCGTCCAGCGTCAGCTGCTCCGGCGGAATGCCGGTTTCCTTCGCTACCGAATCGCGAACGGCGGTCAGCCATGCGTCCATTGCGGGCGAATTGTAGGGATGTCTGAACCGATACGATTCGACCTAACCGGGGAGCCCCTCGCGAAGGGGCTGAGAGAGCGCTTCCTAGCGCGTACCCGTCGAACCTGATCCGGGTCATGCCGGCGAAGGGAGCGCATGAAGCAGGCAGTTGCAGAGCTCAGAGGCGCCGCCGGCGGTGGAGTTTCGCTCGCAGGCGTCGTCCGCGTCCTGGGCGGAAAGCCTGTCCTCGACGGGGTCGACCTGGAGATCGGCCCGCACGAGCGGCTGGGGATCGTGGGACGGAGCGGCACGGGGAAATCGACCCTGCTCGCGCTCGTCGCCGGGCTCGACGAGCCCGATCGAGGCGTGGTCTCCGTCTGCGGTGAGACCACGGCTACGGGCCGGCTCGCCCGCTGTGCGCTCATGCCCCAGCGCGATTGTCTCCTGCCCTGGCGGACGGCGCTCGACAACGCCTGCCTCGCGCTCGAGAACGCTGGCATGAGTCGGGCGCAGGCCAAGCGCGAGGCGGCCCCGCTCTTCGCCCGGTTCGGTCTCGCGGGCGCCGAGCAGCTGCGCCCTGCGCATCTCTCCGCCGGGATGCGCCAGCGAGTCGCCTTCGTGCGGACGCTGCTCGCCGGCAAGGACGTGCTCCTCCTCGACGAGCCCTTTGGCGCGCTCGACGCGATCACGCGCGGTGAGCTCCAGGAGTGGCTTGCGGGAGCGCTCGCGGACGAGCCGCAGGCCGTTCTGCTCGTGACCCACGACGTGGAGGAGGCCCTGCTGCTCTGCGACCGGGTCGCCGTCTTGTCGGGTGGGCGGATCGCGGCCGTGCTCGACGTCGACGTCGCGCGCGACGTCTCGGACGCCGGCTTCGTGGAGCTGCGGCGACGCGCGGTGGAAGCGATCGCGTGAAGCGCTGGCTTCCGTCCCTGGCGCTCGTCGCCGCTGCGATCGGGCTGTGGGAGCTCGTCGTGCGCGCCGCGGACGTGCCCGACTATCTCTTTCCCGCCCCGTCCGCGGTCGCCTCGGCGCTCGCCGACGATGCGGGGCTGCTCGCCGACGCGACGGCGGTCACCGCGCGCGAGATGGTGCTCGGCTACCTGCTCGCGGTCGTCCTGGCGCTTGCTCTCGCAGTCGCCCTCCACCTTTCGGCCGTTCTCCGCCGCGCGGTGCTGCCGCTCCTCGTCGTTTCGCAGACGGTGCCGACCGTCGTCTTTGCGCCGATCCTCGCCATCCTGCTCGGGTACGGCATCGGGCCGAAGCTCGTGGTCGTCGCGATCGTGTGCTTCTTCCCGATCGTCGTCAACGCGGTCGACGGGCTCGGTGCCGCCGACCCGGAGCTCGTCCGGATGATGCGGACGCTGCACGGCACGCGCTGGGGGCTCTTTCGCCGCGTCGAGCTGCCCGGCGCGCTGCCGATGATCTTCTCCGGTGCCCGCGTCGCCGCGACGTACGCGGCCGTCGGCGCGGTTTTCGGCGAGTGGGCCGGGTCGTCCGAGGGCCTCGGGTTCGTGATGCTCCAGTCGCAGCCCTCGCTGGACACCGCACGGATCTTCGCGGCCGTCGTGATCCTCTCGCTGCTCGCGCTCGCCCTGTACGGGGCGGTGACGCTCGCCGAGCGGCTGCTGGTGCCGTGGAGGTGGGAGGCGGCCGGTGCGTAGGGCCGGGATCGCACTCCTGCTGGCCGTCTCGCTCTCCGCCTGTGGCGGAGGAGGCGGCGCGGTCGAGCACGTCGTCCTGACGCTCGACTGGACGCCGAATCCCGACCATGTCGGCTTCTATTACGCGCGCGATGCGGGCCTGTTCCGCCAGGCGGAGCTTGACGTCGCGATCCGTGCTCCGTCGGATCCG
Organism: Actinomycetota bacterium; assembly: GCA_013816275.1. GTDB lineage: Bacteria > Actinomycetota > Thermoleophilia > Gaiellales > Gaiellaceae > JACDER01. Next base: position 4,238 of record JACDER010000115.1, read on the forward strand.
GCGGCGCCGCTCAAGCTCGTCGCCGCCGGAGGGAGCGACCTCGCCGTCTCCTACGAGCAGGAGGTCTTCTTCGCGGCGGCCAAGAAGCTGCCCGTCGTGGCGGTCGCGGCCGTCGTGGGACAGCCGCTCAACTCGATCATGTCGATCGATCCCGCGATCCACGGGCTCGCCGATCTGAAGGGACGCTCGATCGGGATCACGGGCGTTCCGGCCGACTACGCGGCGCTCGTGTCTGCGGGGCTCGCCCATGACGTGAGGGTGGTGAACGTCGGCTACACGCTCCTTCCCGCCCTGCTCTCGCACAAGGTCGACGCGGTGCTCGGCATGTACCGGAACGTGGAGGGCGTGGAGCTCGAGCAGCGCGGCTTCCACCCGACGGTGATCCCGCTCGACCGCGCCGGCGTGCCCACGTACGACGAGCTCGTCCTGGTCGCGAGCGCGGAGCGCCTCCGCTCGAGCCCCGAGTACGCGCGTATGGTCGGCCGGTTCGTCGCTGCGTTCCTCGAGGGGACTGCAGACGCGCAGCGACACCCCGAGCGGTCGCTCCGGATCCTCGGCAAGGTCACGGCCTCCGACCACGCCTTCCTGGCGCGCTCGACGCCCGCCACGCTTGCTCTGCTCGGACGTGGCTGCCTGAGCGAGGCCGCGTGGCGGCGCTTCGGCGCGTGGATGCACGACCGCGGTCTGCTGAAGTCACCGGTCAGCGCGGCCGACGTGATGACGACGCGATTCCTAGGGGCGCACTGCCAGTAGCAGACCGCTCTCCAGCGTGATCCCGGCCTCGGCGGCGGCGAACCGGTTCGAGATCCCCCGGCTCGATCCGGGAGTGAGCGTCTCGCTGCACAACGGATAGGCGAGGCCCTCGGTCGAGATCCCGGTCGCCGGGCCGTTCAGGGCGAACAGCGAGATCAGCTCCCCGTCGGTGCCGGAAAGCGCTCGCTCTCCCCGGATGACGTGCACCCGCGCGCCGCCCAGGATCGCATCCATCTCCACGCGCTCAAACTGGTCGGCGCCGAGGATCACGAGCTCTCCGAGCAGGTGGTCGAGCCGGCCCTCGATTCCGCCGATTACGAGAATCCGGCTCGGCCGGAGGTCGAGCGCAGCCAGGAGCGCGAGCTCGAGGTCGGTCGCGTCCTTGTCGACCGGATGCTCCTCGATGCGCGCGCCCTGAGTCGCCAGCGCCTCCAGGGCCGCGGGCGTCGCCGAGTCGAAATCCCCGATCGCAAGCTCGACTCGCAGCCCGAGCGCGAGCGCGTGGTCGGCTCCGCGGTCGGCGGCGATCACCCGGGAGCCCGGAGGAATCGCCTCGAGCGCTCTGGCCAGCGGCGCTGAGCCCCCCGCGACCACGACAACCGTGTCGGTCACGCCGGGAGTCTCGCATCGGGGCTAGTGGACGCGCAGCCTCCGCGTGCGCGGCCGCTGGTCGCTCCCGTACCGGTACGTTCCCGGCGCCAGCCGTACGCGCCAGGTTGCCGAGCCGCGGAAGCCGATCCCCGTTCGCTTGTCGATCGCCTTGCCGATCAGGTGGAAGT
>JACDER010000116.1 GCA_013816275.1 Actinomycetota bacterium
ACGCGCCCGACCGTGAACCGGTAGCCGGGCGGCTTCCGAGCGAGCCGCTCTGCGATCGTGATCATTCCGACCCGGGCACCAGGCTTTCGCGGCGCCTTCTGGCCATCAGGATCCCGACGCCGATCGCCGCCCCGCCGGCGACCTGGAGCCAGGAAAGGCTCTCGGAGAGGAGCAGGACGGCGAAGAGCACGGCGACGAAGGGCTGGAGGTTCGCGAACAGGGTCGCGTGCGACGGGCCGACGCGGTCGACGGCCTTGAACCAGAGGATGTTCGTCAGGACAAGTGGGCCGAGAACGGCAAACGCCAGCAGGGCCCAGACCGTCCAGCTGAGGTGGAAGTCCTGTTTCGCGAGCTGTTGGGAGCCCGTCGCGGCCACCGCGATCCAGCCGGTGACGAGCACGATCGCGCTGATCCGGTACGGCGAGTAGCGGCGCATCAACGGCGCGATCGCGACCGAGTAGGCCGCCCAGGTGGCAGCGGTAGCGACACCGAGCAGGTCACCCTTGACGTCGCCCCGGACCTGGCCCGAGCCAATCGCGACCAGAGCGACTCCCCCGAACGACACCAGCGTCGCGACCCAGAACCGCGACGACATCCGCTCCAGCCCGATCGCGTACGCGATCAGCGCGGCGAAGATCGGGGTCGTCCCCAGGATGAGCGCGGTCGTGGAGGCGTTCGTGAACTTGATCGCGTAGACGTACGAGAGTTGGTTCAGCCAGATCCCGACCGCGGCCGCGCCCAGGAGCAGGACGATGTCTCGCCTCCGAACGCGGAACGAGCCTTCGTAGGCGTAGGTGAATCCTACGAAGAGCGTCGCCGCGATCCCGTAGCGGAGGCTGGAGTAGGCGAGTGGCTGGAAGCCGTGCTCGAGCACGTATCTGGTCACTGTGAAGTTGAGCGCCCAGATCAGGATCGTCGCGACGAGCATGAGGTCGGCCTTGCGATCCCGGCGCAGCGTGGTCTCGGTCGGCCGGCGTCTCAGAGGCATGCGAGTCGCGAGCCGGGCCACGGCCCAAACCTACCGAGGTGCACCACCCGGCGAATGCGACGCGCTCCAGCGGCTGCAAAGCCGCGCCGGGCGGCGCACTCGAGGTTAGGCTTCGGTCGATGGCGGAACCGACGAAGGACGACATCGACGTACTTGTCGGCCCGGCGACTCCCCACTTCGCCTACCAGCTGCGCGCGCGGGTGCGGGAGCTGATCTCAGACCTCCCCGCGGATCACGACGTCCGCCGGTACGGCGAGGAGAAGATGGCGCTCCTCGACCGTCTCGGCCACGCCTCCTCGAAGGCCGAGGAGGGGCCGCCCGAGCCGAAGAGCAGGATCGGGTGGGAGGAGATCCCGAGCTCCGCGCCCGCCTACGATCCACTGCCTCGCCGTCCGTGACGCAAGCCAACACGCTGGCGGTTGAACGCGCGCGGATGCCCGAGCGCGAAGCCGGGCTCAGCCCGGCGCAGCGTGATGGCAGATAGGGCGCAGGAAGGCGTGGAGGAGGGGGCTCACGGGGGAACCATGGGTTCCCCCGTGCAGAGAACCATGGGTTCCCCCGGGCTTTCCGTCCTCGTGACGGGCGGCTCGCGCGGGATCGGGAAGGCGATCGCGCTTCGGTTCGCCGAGCTCGGAGCCTCGCGCGTCGCGATCGGCTACTACCGAAACGACGAGGCCGCCGAGTCGACGGCGGATGAGCTGCGCGGACTTGGCGCAGAGCCGGTGCTCGTCCGCGGCAACATCGCCGGCGATCGCGTCCTCCATGAGATCGCCGAGCTCGGCCCGCTCGACGCCGTCGTCCACAACGCCGCGACCGGCGTGATCCGGCCTGCGCTCGAGGTCGAGGACAAGCACTGGGACTGGACGCTCGGCGCCAACGCGCGCGCGCTCCTGTCGCTCGCCCGCACGACCGTCCCCTCGATGCCTGTCGGCTCGTCGATCGTCGCCATCTCGAGTCTCGGCTCGACCCGCGTGCTCGAGAACTACGTGCTCGTCGGGACGTCGAAGGCGGCGCTCGAGTCGCTCGTCCGCTACCTCGCCGTCGAGCTCGCGCCGCGGGGGATCCGGGTCAACGCGGTCTCGGGCGGCGTCGTCGAGACGGGCGCGCTCGACCACTTTCCGAACCGTGAGCAGATGCTGAAGGCGGCGAGGGAACGCACGCCCGCGGGCAGGATGGTGGAGGCAGCCGACCTCGCCGACGCCGTCGTGTTCCTTTGCTCCCCCCAGGCCGAGATGATCCGCGGCCAGACGATCGTCGTCGACGGCGGATTCTCGCTGCTCGCGTAATCCCTACACCCCGCTAACGGAATCCTCATTCCGGGCTGGAATCCTGGATTCGTGAAAGTAGCGGCGCTCGCACTCATCCTCATGGCCGCGGGGCTCGCAGCCTCCGCCGGCAACTCGACCAGCGCGGCCGACTGCTCCAAGACGTCGATGCCGTTCACGCCTCTGATCGACCTCGGGACGGGCAAGTACCACGGCTACCAGGGCGGTCTCTATCCTGGCGGGAAGAACGCTCCGTCCAAGGCGTACCTGAAGAAGGGCCTCGCCTACGCCAAGCTCGTCAAGCCTCGTGACGCGTCCGGCAAGGCGGCATCGGACGGGAAGGTCGTCCTCCTCTCGGTCGGGATGTCGAACACGACCCAGGAGTTCTCCGAGTTCCTCCGCGAGTCGGCCGCCGTCAAGAAGGACTCCCACCTGGTCATCGTCGACGGCGCGCAAGGAGGCCAGGACGCCGAGATCGTCAAGGACCCCGAGGCGAACTTCTGGCGCGTGCTCGACGGGCGCCTGACCGCCGCGGGTGTCACCGGCGCCCAGGTGCAGACGGTCTGGCTCAAGGAGGCCATCTCGCGACCGACGGAGACGTTTCCGGCCGATGCGAAACGCCTCCAGGCCGATCTGCACGCGATCGTGACCCTGATGGGCTCGCGCTTCCCCAACCTCCGCCTCGTCTACGTCTCCAGTCGCACCTACGGCGGCTACGCGACCACGCCACTCAATCCGGAGCCGTATGCGTACCAGAGCGGGTTCGCGGTGAAGTGGCTCGTCCAGGAGCGCATCCAGGGCAGGCTCGAAGGGCGGCCCTGGGTCGGATGGGGCCCCTATCTCTGGACGAATGGGGCGAAGGGTCGAAGCGACGGCCTCACGTGGACGTGCGCTGACGTCCGGCCTGCAGACGGGACGCACCCCTCCCCGAGCGGGCAGCAGAAAGTGGCGCAGCTCTTGCTTCGGTTCTTCACGACGAACTCGACCGCGAAACCCTGGTTTTCTTAACGCGCGACTGGGTACACGTTCGGCATGGGATTCGTCGTAAGCCTGCTCATCATTGCTGTTGGCGCGATCCTCACCTGGGGCGTCACCGACACGTCGAAGAGCATCAACCTCGACGTCATCGGACTCGTGCTCATGCTCGTGGGGGCGATCGGGTTCATCCTCACGATGTTCTTCTGGGAGTCCTGGTGGGGGCCTGGCTACTTCCGCCGCACCCGCTACGCGGCTGGTACCGGCTACGACTACGCGCCTGCCCCCTGGCGAAGGCGCGGTGGCTACGTCGTCGAGGAAGAAGACGTACCCGTCGCGCCGCCCGTCGCGCCGCCCCCTGGGCCGCCGCCTCCTCCGTGATCCTCATCTAGCCGCTCGAGCGCTTCGTCGATCTCGGCGTCCGAGATGGTCAGCGGAGGCGTTGCCGAGACCAGCAAGCCGTCCTCGCCGGCGGGGATCACGATCACGCCCCGTGCGAGTGCGTCGCCGGCGTCGCCCGGACGAGCTCGCATGAGCCCGGCTCCGCGCCAGCCGGCGCGCTCGAACCGCTCACCCGCGACGCGGACGCGGTCGAGCAGCTTCGGAATCTCCTCGAGCACGACGAGGGCGGCCGCGCACGCGAGCGGATTCCCCGTATGCGTGTGCGTGAAGACGTCCTCGGGCCCGAGCTCCCAGACCCGTTCCAGGCCTGGGCGGAAGAGCGCGGCCGAAAGCGGCAGTCCGCCTCCGAGAGCCTTGCCGGCGCAGATCACGTCCGCGAGCTCTCCCGAGCGCCACATCACGCCGGTGCGTCCCAGCCCGCAGTAGATCTCGTCGGCGATCAGGAGCACGCCAGCCTCGTCGCACCGGTCGCGCAGCCGGTCGAGGAAGCCGTCGGGCGGGACGCGCGCGCCTGCCCGCCCCTGGACGGGCTCCACGATCACGCAAGCTGCGTCGTCCGGGAGCGGCCCGGGATCCTCTCCGTACGCGCGCCGGTGAACGGGGCCGGGCAGCCAGGCGGTGAACGGCGCGCGGAACCGTTCGAACCCGGTCGCCGCCAGCGCGAGCAACCCCGTGCCGTGGTAGGCCCCTTCGAAGGCGACGATCCCCGGCTTGCCGGTCGAGAGCAGCGCCGTCCTCAGGGCGATCTCGACCGCGTCCTCGCCCGTCACTCCCAGCTTGGCGGGACGGCCGAGCCGCTCGCGGAGCCGGGAGGTCACCTCGGCCTCGGCGAGGTCTCCGAGCGCGTGCGCGACAGGCTGATCTGCGATCGCGGCGCGAATCGTCGGGTTCGAATGCCCGAGGGCGGCGACGCCGAACCCGCCGGACAGGTCGAGGTACTCGCGCCCCTCCTCGTCCCAGACGCGACAGCCTTCAGCTCTCGCCCACTTCACCGCCTCGCACTCCTGACCGCCGCCGCTTGCAGCCGGCGGCGCCGGCCTCCGCGTCGGCTCGCGTTCCTGACGACGCTCCCGCAGGCGGGCCGTATTCCCATACTGTCCCGCCGGCGTACACGCCGCCAGGAACGCGTCATGAGCGCGAGGCGAGCCCGTTCGCGCCGAGGAGGTCGGAGAGGATGTAGCCGGCGATCTTCGGGTTCTCCTGAAGCCGGCGCATCGAATACGCGTGCCAGTGCTTCCCGAACGGCGTGTAGATCCGCAGGCGATGTCCGTCGCGCACGAGCTTATCGCCGCGCAGCTCGCGCACCCCGAGCAGCATCTGGAACTCGTAGTCCTCCCGAGCGAGGCCCTCAACTCGCGAGAGGCTCTGCTGGAGCAGCCACTCGTCGTGCGTGGCGATCCCGACGTACGAGCCGCCCTTCAGCAGCAGTTCGAGGGCGGCCACGAAGTTGTCCCGCACCTCCTGGTACTCCTGGTAGGCGATCAGCGGCGGCTCGAGGTAGATGCCCTTGCAGAGCCGCACGTTCGGCTTCAGGTCGGCGAGCGCGCGGATGTCGCGGATCGTCCGGCGAAGACGCGACTGGAGGACGACCCCGACGTTGTCGTAGCCCCGCCCCCGTAGCTCACGGTAGATCCCGAGCGTCTCGGTCGTCCAGGTCGACTCCTCCATGTCGATGCGAACGAAGTTGCCGCTCGCAGCCGCGTGCTTGATCACCGCCTCGGCGTTCTCGAGGCAGACGTCGCGGTCGATCGTCAGGCCGAGCGCGGTCAGTTTGATGCTGACGTTCGAATCGAGCCCGTTCCGCTCGATCGCGTCGAAGACGGTGTCGTACTCGTGGACGAGGGCGCGCGCCTGGTCCGGACTGTCGAGATGCTCGCCGAGGACGTCGATCGTGGCCATCTTTCCGGCCTCGTTCAGCCTGGAGACGACGCGGCAGGCGTCCTCGAGGGTCGCGCCTGCGATGTAGCGGTTCGAGACCTTGCGGACGATCGGCTTCGGTATCGCCGGCAGCAACCGGACGATCGCGCGGTCTAGGACGTTAGCCACCGGGCGGGAGATTGTAGTGGGCGACCTGACGCCTCTGGGGCGCCGCTGGCGGTGCGCGGCCGGAGTGGGCAGTATTCCCAATA
>JACDER010000117.1 GCA_013816275.1 Actinomycetota bacterium
CGGGCTGACGGTCGCGCTCGACACGCGACTCGATCCGGAGCTCGAGCTCGAGGGCCGCGTGCTCGACCTGATCCACCACGTGAACACGTTGCGCAAGCAGGAAGGCCTCGAGCTCACCGACCGGATCGTGCTCACGCTCCCGGCGGAGCAGGCCGACGTCCTCGAACACGCGGACTGGATCAAGCGCGAGACGCTCGCGGTCCGCATCGAGACCGACTCGGTCGCGAGCCCGCAGATCGCGAAGGCGTGACCTAGCTGCTCTGAGCGTCCGCGAGCTGAAGCTCGCGGCGGAGCTCGACGGGGAGGCGGAAGGTGATGTCCTCGCGGACGTCAAGCTCGTAGGGCTTGATGTCGTCGATGCCGCGCTCGCGGAACCAGTCGACCACGCGGACGACGAGCCGCTCCGGCGCCGACGCCCCGGAGGTGATCCCGACCGTCTCGACGCCCTCCAGCCAGGCCTCGTCGATCTCGCTCTCGTCCTCGATCAGGTGTGACTGGACGCCGTTCGCGCGGGCGACCTCGACCAGCCGGTTCGAGTTCGAGCTGTTCTTCGAGCCGATCACGAGCAGGAGGTCGACGAGGGGCAGCATCTCCTTGACCGCCCACTGCCGGTTGGAGGTCGCGTAGCAGATGTCCTCCTTCTTCGGCGCGTAGATGTGCGGGAAGCGCCGGCGGAGGACGGCGATGATCTCCTGCGTCTCGTCCACGGACAGCGTCGTCTGCGTGATGTAGGCGAGCTTCGCGTCCGCGGGGAGCTCAAGCGCCTCCGCGTCCTCGATCGACTCGACCAGGATGATCGACTCGGGCGCCTCGCCCATCGTCCCCTCGATCTCCTCGTGGCCCTCGTGGCCGATCAGGACGATCGTGTACCCCGCGGCCGCGTAGCGCCGGGCCTGCACGTGCACCTTCGTCACGAGCGGACAGGTCGCGTCGATCGTGTGATGGCCGCGCGCGGCGGCGTTCTCGTACACGGACGGCGCGACGCCGTGGGCCGAGAAGACGAGCGTCGACCCGTGCGGGACCTCCTCCTCGCTGTCCACGAAGATCGCGCCGCGCTCCTCGAGCTCGTGTACGACGTGTGCGTTGTGGACGATCTGCTTGCGCACGTACACGGGCGCGCCGTAGAGCTCGAGCGCCTGCTCGACCGTGTCCACGGCTCGTTCGACGCCCGCGCAATAGCCGCGCGGCGAGGCTAGGAGGACTCGTTTGACCACGGGCCCATGTTACTCAGGTTCTCCGACGCCTATCCTTTGCGGAGCGATGTCTGGGGAGACGCGAGCGATCGTTCTCAACGGCGTTCCTCTTGCCCTCGTGGCCGCCCTCTACACGGCCGTGGCGATGGCGCTCGGCCCGTCGATCTGGCGGGAGAGGCACCGCGTGAGCGCGCTCGGCCTTGCGTTCCTGTCCCTGTTCCCTGTCCTCGCCGTGCTGACGTCGCTGGTCGCCGGGTTCGTGCTCGTTCAGGGGGAGCCCTTCGGGGGCCACATCTGGGTCGGGCTCGGCGCGATCGTGCTGGCGGCGCTCCCTCCGCTCGCCGTGCTCGTCCAGGGAAGACGGGGAACCAGGCTGATCGGGGCGTGGGCGCGCTCGGGCGAGGTCGAGGCGCGCGCGGCATTTCTGGATCGCGAGCTCGACTCGGTGGCCGCGGTCTCGAATCAGCTCGCCCGGGCGCGCGAGCCCGTGGGTATCGCGCGGGTACTGCTCGGACAGGTCGCCTCCATGCTCGGCGTCGACCTCGCGTTGCTCGTGCGCGTGGATGAGATCGGGGGAGAGGCACGGGGGGTGCTCGGCCTGTCGGGTGGGAAGGAGCTCGACTGGGTTCGCTCCCTCCGCCTCGATCTGGCCGAGCCGTCGGGAATCGCGCAATCGGTTCGGGAGCGGCGGCCGATCGCGGTCGACGATGCTGAGGCCTCGCCGATCGTCCACAAGGGCCTCGTGCAGCAGACCGGCGCCAAGAGCATCGTCTTCGTGCCGCTCCTGATCGGCCGAAAGCCAACCGGAGTCCTCGTCGCCGTGGACACGAGCCGGAACCGCACGTTCCAACGCGACGAGATCGCCGTGCTCCAGACGCTCGCAGCGGAAGGGGCGCTTGCCCTCGACCGCGTACGCTTCGCCTCTGAGCTGGCAGAGGCTCTCGAGCGCGAGCGGATCGTCGCGCGAATCGCACGCAAGGTTCGTTCCGAGCTCGACCTCGACGCGGTCCTCGAGGTGGCCGTCAGCGAAACGGGTCGCGCGCTCGGCGTCTCCCGCTGCTTCATCCGTCTCGGCATGGCTGGAGAGGAAATGACGATCGGCGCGGAGTGGGACGACGTCGGCGTCGCGTCTGTCGGCCATCTCGCCGAGCGGCTTCCGGTGGCGAACCTCGCGATGCATCGCCGCGAGACGGTCGCGATCGCAGACGGCGCCGTTGCGACTGAGCTGGACGTCCCCGAGCTCGGCGGACGTCAGGTGCTGCAGGAAATCGGGGCCCGCGCGGTGCTGGCGACGCCGATCGCGGTCTTCGACCGGATGATCGGCATCTTCGTTCTCCAGCGTCCCGAGCCCGGCCCCTGGCCCGAGGAGGAGATCAAGCTGGCGGAGGCCGTCGCGCGCGAGGTCGGTCTCGCCATGCACGCCGCCAGGCTGCTGCGCGAGAGCGAGGTACGGCTCGACCATCTCTCCACGCTGATCAAGGCGGCCCAGGTCGTTTCGGCCGAGCTCCGGCTGGAGACGGTGTTGCAGCGGCTCGTCCAGGAGGTGACGAGCCTCCTCGACGCGGATGCCGCGGACTGCTACCTGCACGACGTCGAGAAGGGCGTCATCCGCTGCGCCGCCGTCCACGGTCTCGACGAGTCGATGGTCGGTTTCGAGGCCCCCCGCGACCGGGGGCTTGCGGGACTCGCCTTCCAGGAACGGCGATCCGTGGTGTCGCACGACTACGACCAGCTCGCCGAGGCCTTTCCGAATCCGGCCTACGAAGGCTTCCGGGCTGCGCTCGTCGCTCCGATGACGCTCGGCGACGAGGTGCTCGGCGTCCTCGGCGTCGGGTCGCGCGACGAGTCCCGCCGCTTCGGTCAGGCGGACCGCGAGGCGATCGAGGCCTTCGCCGGGCTGGCGACACTTGCGATCCGGCACGCCGCGAGCTTCGAAGACCGCGAGCGAAGGAGCCGGATCGAACGAGGCTTCTACCGGGTCGCTTCGGCTCTCGCGCAGCCCCTGTCCCTGGCCGAGACGGTCGACGCTGTCGCCCAGGCTGCCTGCGAGGCGCTCGGAGGGACGTTCGCCGCGGTGCTGATGCCCGGAGGAGGCGGCCTCACTCTGGCCGGGCGGCACGAGCTTCCGGACCGGGTGGCCGAAAGGGTTTCGGGCCTGCCTCCCGCGCTCGCGGACTGCAGCAGCCGGGGGCTCGTCGTCGCCGCGCCCGATGCGCGGTCGGACACGCGGCTCGACGACGACTGGCGCGCGCTCGTCCCGTCCCAGTTCCGCTCCCTGCTCGCTGTCCCCCTCGACGTGGGCGAGGAGCTCAACGGAGTCGCCCTCGTCTTCTTCGAAGACGAGCGCTCGTTCACCGACGACGATCTGGAGCTGGCCGGTCACCTCGCCGATGCGGCGAAGGGCGCCCTCGAGCGCGGTCGGCTGTTCGAGCGCGAGCGAAGCGCACGCCGGCTCTCTCAGCAGCTAGCCCGGATCGGAAGCTTTCTCGCTACCGAGCTCGACCCCGCGCGCGTGATCGAGGAGGTCGTGGGGGAGGCGCCCGAGCTCCTCGGCGCGGATGCGGCCGCGATTCGCCTGGTCGAAGGAGACGAGCTCGTCGTCGTTGCAGGGAGCGGGGACGGAGCGAAGGAGCAGCTCGGATCACGTTCGCCCTCGGGGGTCGGACTTGCGGGTGAGGTCACACAGCTCAGGGCGCCGGTGCGTGTCACGGACGCGCACGCCGGCAGAGCCGCAGACCCGGACCCACTCCTCGCGAACGCATACGACGCCTACCTCGGAGTTCCCCTGTCGGGAGCCGAGGGGGCGCTGCTCGGCGTCCTCTCCGTGTACGCGCGCGGCGCGAGGCGCTGGCGCGACGACGAGGTCGAGGCGCTCGTCGCGCTGGCCAGTAACGCGTCAACCGCACTATCGACCGCCGAGCTCTACCAGCGCGTGGCCGAGGAGAAGGAGCGGAGCGAGACGATCCTCGCGCATGTCGCGGACGGGATCGTCGCGGTCGACCGCGAGGGCTGCGTCGTGCTCTGGAACGAAGCCGCGTCGCAGATCACGGGGATCGACCGGCAGGACGTCCTCGGGCGAGATCCTGCCGAGGTGCTCAAGCGCTCGTTCACGGCGCCCGACAGTCACGGCGGTGGCCCGAGGATCCTGGCGATTCCGCGTGGGGAGGAGGAGGTCTGGCTGTCGCTGAGCGAGGCGGTGATGCGCGATGCGACGGGCGCGGTCGCGGGCCGGATCTTCGCCTTCCGCGACGTCTCCGCTCAGCGCCTCGTCGAGCAGATGAAGTCCGACTTCGTGGCGACGGTCTCCCAGCAGCTCCGTGCTCCGCTGACCTCCATCTACGGCTTCGCCGAGACGCTGCTGCGCCACGATGTCCACTTCAGCGACGAGGAGCGGAGCACCTTCCTTCAATACGTCGCCTCGGAGTCTGAGAGGCTAACCGCGATCGTGGACACGCTCCTGAACGTCGCGCGCCTCGAGGCCGGTGACCTCCGGGTCGACCTCGCTCCCACCGATCTGCACACGCTCGTCGCCGACGTCGTCGCAACCGCCGATGCGACGGCGCTGAACGGTCACGAGTTCGTCCTCGAGTTGCCCGACGAGCCGCTCGTGGCACAGGCCGACGACGAGAAGCTTCGTCAGGCGCTCGTGAACCTAGTGGACAATGCGGTCAAGTACTCGCCCGGAGGGGGACGTGTAGTGATCTCCGTTCGGAGGAAGAACGAGACCGGGACGGTGGAGGTTGCAGTGACAGACGAAGGCGTGGGCATCCCACAAGCAGAGCAGGAGCTCATCTTCTCCAAGTTCTATCGCCGTGCCGATCTCGCCGGCCAGGAGGGAATGGGAGCGGGCCTCGGCCTGTTCATCGCCGAGGGGCTCCTGTCGGCGATGGGCGGAAGCATCCGCGTCTCCTCGGTCGAGGGGCAGGGCTCGAGCTTCGCGTTCGAGCTCCCGCTCGCGCAGCCGGTCCGAGCTCCGGAGCTCATGTCGTCGTGACGCGTGTCCTGATCGTCGACGACGACGCTCCGATCCGGCTCCTCTGCCGGGTCAACCTCGAGGCCGAGGGAATGGAGGTGCTCGAGGCTGCCGACGGCGCAGACGGGCTGGAGAAGGCGCGCTCCTCGCTGCCTGACGTCGTATTGCTCGACGTGATGCTGCCGAAGCTCGACGGGTGGAGAGTCGCCGAGGCGCTGCTCGAAGATCCCAAGACGGGCGAGATCCCGATCGTCTTCCTGACCGCCCGTGCAGAGCTGCGCGACCAGGCTCGGGGCCTCGAGATCGGCGGGATCGAGTACATCACGAAGCCGTTCAACCCGGTGGAGCTCGCGGACCTGATCCGAGAGCTGCTCGATCGCGTCAATCGCGGAGAGCGCACGAGCCTGCGCAAGGAGAAGCTCGAGCGGCTCCGCAACCTGACCAACGGAATCTAGATCTAGTACACCGTCCGGCGAATACGGCGCGCTCCAGCGGCTGCAAAGCCGCGCCGGGCGGCGTCCTCAGTCGCGCCCGTATGCCAGGCATACGAGCGCTCCGC
>JACDER010000118.1 GCA_013816275.1 Actinomycetota bacterium
GGGATACTCCGGCGAGCGAAAAACGCCGCCGGGCAAGGACGCTGCCGGCGTAGGCTCGACGGAGCCGGCCAAAGAGCGGCGGCGGCGGCTTTGCCACCGCCGAAGCGGAAAGCGGAGCGTTCGTATGCGTAGCAATACGGCCGCGACCGAGGACGCCGCCAGGCGCGGCTCTGCAGCCGCCGGAGCGCGCCGCATTCGCCGGGCGGTGCACTAAACAGTGTCCACCCCAGCCACGGCCGAGCCCGCGGCGGCGGAGCGCATCCTGACCCGGGACGCGCTCGAGTTCGTCGGCGAGCTCCACAAGCGATTCGATCCGAGCAGGCGTGACCTCCTGGCCGCGCGCGCCGAGCGGCGCGAGCGCATCGAGGCGGGCGAGCTCCCGGGCTTTCTGCCCGAAACGGCGGAGATCCGCGCGAGCGAATGGCAGATCGATCCGGTCCCGGCCGGCCTGCGTGACCGCCGCGTCGAGATCACGGGGCCGACCGACCGCAAGATGGTGATCAATGCGCTCAACTCGGGCGCCCGGATGTTCATGGCGGACTTCGAGGACGCCAACTCGCCGACCTGGTCGAACCTGGTCGAGGGGCAGGCCAACCTGATCGACGCGATCGAGCGCACGATCGAGATCACCACTCCCGACAAGGAGTACCGGCTGAACGACGAGGTCGCGACGCTCCTCGTCCGGCCGCGCGGCCTTCATCTGCCCGAGAAGCACGTGGAGGTCGACGACGGCCCGCTCGCAGGCGCCTTCTTCGACTTCGGCCTCTTCCTCTTCCACAACGGGCGGCGCCTGCTCGACCGCGGCGCCGCTCCGTACCTCTACCTGCCCAAGCTGGAGAGCCACCTCGAGGCGCGCCTCTGGAACGACGTCTTCACGTTCACCGAGGAGGCGCTCGACCTTCCGGGCGGGTCGATCAGGGCAACGGTGCTGATCGAGACGATCCTGGCCGCCTTCGAGATGGACGAGATCCTCTGGGAGCTGCGCGATCACGCCTCAGGGCTGAATGCGGGGCGCTGGGACTACCTCTTCAGCCTGATCAAGACCTTCCGCGAACGGCCCGAGTTCGTCCTCCCCGACCGCAACGCGGTCACGATGACGGCGCCGTTCATGCGCGCGTACGCGCAGCTGCTCGTCAAGACCTGCCACCGGCGCGGCGCGCACGCGATGGGCGGGATGGCCGCCTTCATCCCGAGCCGGCGCGACCCCGATCTGAACGAGCAGGCGCTCGCGAAGGTGCGCGAGGACAAGGTGCGCGAGGCGGGCGACGGCTTCGACGGGACCTGGGTTGCGCACCCCGACCTCGTCCCGGTCGCGATCGCCGAGTTCGACCGCGTGCTGGGCGAGCGGCCCAACCAGCTCGACCGGCAGCGCGACGACGTCTCCGTCAGCGCGGCTGACCTGCTCGAGGTCGCCTCCGCCCCCGGCGAGATCACGGACGAGGGCTTGCGCAACGACGTCAGCGTCGGTCTCCGCTACCTCACCGCGTGGCTCGACGGCGTCGGCGCGGCGGCGATCTTCAACCTGATGGAGGATGCCGCGACCGCCGAGATCGCGCGCTCGCAGATCTGGCAGTGGGTCCGCCACGGCCGCTTCGAGCGCGAGCACGTTCTTCGCATCATCGACGAGGAGTCACGCGAGGGCGTGAGCCCGGAGGCGCGAGGCCTGTTCGAGCAGGTCGCGCTCGGAGACGAGTTCGTCGAGTTCCTGACCTTGCCCGCCTACGACCATCTCGACTGAGGAGGACGGATGAGCACCAATGGAAAGCCGCACGACGACCGCTGGAAGGGGATCGAGCGCGTCTACGACGTGGACGACGTCCGGCGCCTGAAGGGGACGGTCGAGGTCGAGCACACGCTCGCGCGCCTCGGTGCCGAGCGCCTCTGGACGCTCCTGCGCGAGCGCGACTACCTCCCCACGCTCGGCGCGGTCACCGGCAACCAGGCGGTACAGATGGTCAAGGGCGGCCTCGAGGGGATCTATGTCAGCGGCTGGCAGGTCGCGGCGGACGCGAACCTCGCGGGCGCGACGTATCCCGACCAGAGCCTCTATCCCGCGAACAGCGTCCCCTCGCTCGTGCGGCGCCTGAACAACGCGCTCCTCCGCGCCGACCAGATCAATGCCGCCGAGGGCGACACCTCGACCCACTGGCTCGTGCCGATCGTGGCCGACGCCGAGGCCGGCTTCGGCGGAGCCCTGAACGCGTTCGAGCTGATGAAGGCGATGATCGAGGCGGGCGCCGCGGGCGTCCACTTCGAGGATCAGCTCGCATCGGAGAAGAAGTGCGGCCATCTCGGTGGAAAGGTGCTCGTGCCGACGAACCAGTTCGTCCGCACCCTCAACGCCGCCCGGCTCGCCGCGGACGTCTGCGGCGTCCCGACCGTTCTCATCGCCCGCACCGACGCGCTCAGCGCCAAGCTCGTCACGAGCGACGCCGACCCGGCGGACGAGGAGTTCCTGACCGGCGAGCGCACTCCGGAGGGCTTCTTCCGCGTACGCGACGGGATCGAAGCGGCGATCGCCCGCTCACTGGCCTACGCGCCCTATGCGGACATCGTCTGGTTCGAGACTTCGACGCCCGACCTCGGTGAGGCGCGCGAGTTCGCTCAGGCGATCCACGAGAAGTTCCCGGGGAAGCTGCTCGCGTACAACTGCTCGCCCTCCTTCAACTGGCGCGCGCACCTGGACGACGAGACGATCGCGACCTTCCAGGAGGAACTGGCGGCGCTGAACTACCGCTTCCAGTTCGTCACGCTGGCCGGCTTCCACTCGCTCAACTCCGCCATGTTCGAGCTGGCCCGCGCGTACGCATCCGAAGGGATGGCCGCGTACGTGCGCGTCCAGGAGCGGGAGTTCGAGCTGGAGGAGTCCGGGTACACGGCTGTTCGCCACCAGCGCGAGGCCGGCGCCGGATACTTCGACCTCGTGGCCTCCGCCGTGAGCCAGGGGACGTCCTCCACGCTCGCCCTCGAAGGTTCCACGGAGTCGGCACAATTTCGACACTGACGGACGGAGAGCACGGGACCAAGGCAGACGAGATCGCGCTGGCGCTCGAGGACGCGATCGTCTCCGGCGAGGTCCCGCCCGGGACCGTTTTTCGCCAGGAGCAGCTCTCGGAGCAGTTCGACGTCAGCCGCACGCCCGTCCGGGAGGCGCTTCGCCGGCTGGCGTCCACCGGGCTCGTCTCGTTCGTCCCGAACAGAGGTGTGCGCGTCCGCGAGATCTCGCGCGGCGAGCTGCGCGAGGCCTTCCTCATCCGCGCCGAGCTCGAGGCGCTCGCCACCGAGCTCGCCACGCCTCGATTCGACGCCGAGAGCCTGGCCGCCCTCGAGCAGGCCGAGGCGCGCTTCGCCGAGGTGACCGCGCTCCTACTCGACCGCTCACGCCCGGAAAGCGAGCGGATGCGCCTGAGCGGAGAGTGGATGCGCGCGAACTACGGGTTCCACGACGTCATCTACGAAGCGTCGGGCGCACCCAGCGTGGCGCGGGCAGCAAAGAGCGCGCGGCGGACGTTCCTGAGCCAGTGGCGGCCCGGCGGGCCCGAGATCGACGAGCTGTACGAGCAGAACGTGCGGCAGCACCGGGCGATTCGCGACGCGATCGTTGCGCGGAGCGCAGCGGGCGCGCGGGCGATCGCGCGCGAGCACGTCCTCCACTCCTGCCGGATGCTCGAGCTCATCCTCGATCACGTCGCTCCTTCCTGAGGCCTGGAATGACGCCTCGCCGCTGGGCGAGGCCACTTATCCCCTGCAAATCGCAGTAGGATCCCGGCTCGTGCCCGGGCAGCCCTCCGATCTCGAGGCGCTCCAGAAGGAGCTGTCCACGGTCAAGAGCCGGAAATCGGCTCTGGCCGGGCTCGTCGAGCGCGAGCGCAAGCTTCGGGACGAGGCGGGCAAGATCGGCTCGCGGGAGCGAGAGATCTCGGCGGCCCGCCAGGAGCTGCACCAGCACGAGAAGGGGCTTAGCGAGGCGCTCGAGGGGCTCGTCGCCGAGCAGATCACGGTCTTCGAGCAGCAGGAGCGGCGCCTGGAGAACCTGATCTCTGCGCTGGTCTCGCGCAGCGCGAAGATCACCCAGCGCGAGGAGGCGGTCGCGGTCGCCGAGAAGCAGCTGAGCGGCGCCCTCGAAGGCGTCCGCCGGCGCGAGACCGAGCTCCAGGGACGCGCGGGAGAGCTCGGGCGCCGGGAACGCAGCCTCGCGGAGAACCTCAAGCGGATCGCCGGCGACCGAGCCTCCCTCGACGAGCAGGGAACGAAGAACGCGGACCGCGAGGCGAAGATCTCGGCGCGCGAGACGAAGATCTCGGAGCGGGAGGCCGCGCTCGGCGCGGATCGAGCGGCGCTGACAGAGCGGGAACAGGCGCTGGCGGACTCCCAGGCTCGGCTCGAACGCGAGGAGCTCGGCCTCTCGGAACGGGAGCAGAGGCTGGCGGCAAGCGAGCAGGCGCTTGCGCAGGAGCGGGCCTCGCTCGGCGCGCTCGCGGGAGAGACGAAGCGGCAGCTGGAGCAGACGAGAGCCCGCGAAACGGAGCTCGCGCAGCAGGGGAAGGACCTGACGGAGCGCGCCACCTCGCTCGAGGGGGAGCGGAATCGGCTCGGGTCGACGGATCGCGAGCTGGCGGCGCGCGGCGAGCGGCTCGAGCAGGCAGAGCAGCTACTGGGGGAGCGAGAGGAGCGCGTCCGCGCCGGCGAGGCGAAGCTCGAGGAGGAACGGGCCCGGTACGGCACCGAGCGCGAGAGGCTCGAGCAGCGCGCCAGGCAGCTCGAGCAGCGAGAGAGCGCGATGCTGGGCGCTCAGGCTTCGGTGACCGGAGATCGCGAACGGCTGGAGCAGCAACTAACCGCGCTCGAGTCGGAGCGGGAGGAGCATGGGCAGGCGCTCGCCGAGCTCGAGAGGAGATCCACCGCGCTCGCCGCGGCCGCGGCGGCCCACACGCGCGAGCGCAAGGAGTTCGAGCAGCGCGCACGTGAGCTGGCCGACCAGGAGACCGCGCTCCGAGCGGTACACCGGGAGCTCGCCGCGGATCGCAGTGCGTTCGACGAGCAGAACGCAGAACTGACCACGCAGCTGCAGGAATACGAAGCCGAGCGCAAGCGGCTCGTAGAGACGGTCGCCGAGCTGGAACAGCGGACGGCCGAGGCCGAGCGACTGCGAAGCTCGCTCGAGGAGCGTGAGCGGCACGTGTCGGAGGCAGAGGCCGGCGTGCGCGCCGCCGAGGAATCCGTGAGCGCCGAGACCCGGAAGCTCGAGGAACGCAGTCACCTGCGCCGCGAACGCGAGGAGGCGCAGTCCCAGGCCCTCGAGGCAGCCCGCGTGGGAATCGAGAGCGAGCTGGCCGGCCTGCGTGAGCGTGAAGAGGCGCTGGCTGCGAGCGAGAGCTCGATCACCGAAGAGCGCGCCTCGCTGACAGCGCTCGCCGAGGAAGCAACGCGAAGGCTCGAGCAGGTGCAAGGCCGCGAAGCGAAGCTCGGCGCGGCAGTCACGTCGTTCGAGGCCGAACGGACTGCGCACGTCGAGGCAGCAACCGAGCTGGAGGCGCGATCGGCTCAGCTCGAAGCCGAGGCCGCAGAGCAGGGGCGCTTGCAGGCGGCGCTCGAGCAGCGCGCCCAGGAGCTGAGCGATGCTCGCACGAAGACCGAACAGGACCAGGCCGCCGTGCGCGAGCGTGAGCAAAGGCTGGCGGTGAGCGAGACC
>JACDER010000119.1 GCA_013816275.1 Actinomycetota bacterium
AGCCCGAGGAGCGCAACCCCGCAAACAGCGAGCCACCTCACAGTCTGGAAGCCCGCACGAAGCCGAGGCGTTCGGTCCGGCCGACCTTGTAGAGGAAGAAGAGCCCCGCCGAGCTGAGCCTCGTCGCGATCGGCGGCTTCCCGCCGGGTGCCACGAGCGTGCTGTGCGCGCCGCTCCTCAGGTGCATGAGGTGCGAGCCGAAGACCGCAAGGTCTCCGGCAACGCTCAGGTTCCTGTGGACGGACGTGCCCGTGCCCCAGTGGTCGATCATCTCTCCGGTGTCTGCGTCGTAGATCTCGAGCGACTTCGGATTCAAGAGGACGACCTTCGAACCGGCGAGGACGATCGCGTCGCTCTCGCCGTACCGGGGGATCGACAGATCATGCTCCTGATTGTTTCGGTCGATGATCCCGACTGAGCCGGCGCCGAAGGTGACGAGGATCCTGCCCTGAGACACGGAGCGGACAGAGCTGCCGAAGACCCCGGTGTCCCGGCAGATGTGCGCGGCCGGCGGATTCGGGAGCAGCCCCGAGGCCGAAGGGCATTGCCCGGAGCTCCCGCCGCCGATCCGGTACACGCGCTCGTCGAGGACGGGAGTCTCATCCGCGAACGACTCGTAGGTCCAGCCGGCCGCGAGCGTGTCTCCGGCGCCGGCGAGGCTGAGGAGCCAGCTTCCCTCCTGGTACTCCTCATAGGCACTCGCGATCTCGCGAGGCTTCCCGGCCCCGGTCTTCACCACGAGCTCGGTCTGCACGACCATTCCGTGCGAGACCCACTCCTCCCGCAACCAGGCCAGGCGGTTGCCGGCGAGGGCGAACGCATAGGCATCTGAGTCGTCGAGGCCACTCAGCGGGCGGCAGGGATCGGTGAAGGATCCCGTCCGCTTGCCGGCCGTCCAGAGCATGATCCCGCACGGCGCGACCGCCGCGGCCCGGCGCCCGTCGGCGATGACCTTCGAATAGCCGCTGAGCGGGATCGAGCTCGTGGGACGGAGAGTGAGCTTCGAGGTACCGGAAGCAGTCGACCCGCCGGCCGAGAAGAGCAGCGTGACCGCCGCGACGGCGAGACCCCTCATGGCGAAACTCTAGGCGCACGGCGGTGGGAAATCGGTTCGAACTAGCTACCCTTGACTCATGCCACAGCTCGGCTCTCTCGAGAAGGCTCTGCGCGTCGGCGAAGGCCGGCGTCTGAAGCGGCTGCGCGGGCAGGCCGACTACATCACGTCCCTCGAGCCCGAGTTCGAGAAGCTCTCCGACGAAGAGCTCGCGGGCAAAACCGTCGAGTTCAAGGAGCGGATCGAGAACGGCGAGGACATCGACGAGCTCGTCTTCGAGGCCTACGCCACGGTGCGCGAGGCCTTCAAGCGGACGATTGGAGTCCGCCTCTTCGACGTCCAGCTGATGGGCGGGATCGTGCTGCACGAGGGCGACATCGCCGAGATGAAGACCGGCGAGGGCAAGACGTTCGTCGCCACCCAGCCGCTGTACCTGAACGCGCTGACCGGCAACAACGTCCATCTCGTGACCGTGAACGACTACCTCGCCAAGCGTGACGCCAACTGGGTCGCGCCGGTCTACGAGCTGCTAGGGATGCGGGCTGGCTACATCGAGAACATGATGTCCTCCGACGCGCGCGACGCCGCGTACGCGGCCGACATCACCTACGGGACGAACTCGGAATTCGGCTTCGACTATCTCCGCGACAACATGGCGGTCTCGCTCGACGGCACCGTCCAGCGCGGCCACTACTACGCGATCGTGGACGAGGTCGACTCGATCCTGATCGACGAGGCGCGGACGCCGCTGATCATCTCCGGCGAGCCCGAGGTCGCTGCCGAGATCTACTACGACTTCGCGCGCGTCGTGCGCCAGATGGACGGGGTCCCCTACAAGGCGCCGTCCAAGCTCGACAAGGTCTCGCGCGACGACCCCGACGCCGACTACACCTTCGACGAGAAGTTCAAGACGGTCTCGCCGCTTCCGCGCGGCATCCACAAGATCGAGCGCGCGCTCAAGATCGACAACCTCTACGACCCGCGCAATTCCCAGCTCGTCAACCACCTGAACCAGGCGCTGAAGGCGCAGTCGTTGTATCAGCGCGACGTCGACTACGTCATCCAGGAGGGCGAGGTCAAGATCGTCGACGAGTTCACCGGCCGGATCATGGAAGGGCGCCGCTGGTCGGAGGGTCTCCACCAGGCGGTCGAGGCGAAGGAGGGCGTGAAGATCCAGGAGGAGCACGTCACGCTCGCGACGATCACGCTGCAGAACTACTTCCGCCTCTACGAGAAGCTCGCCGGCATGACCGGTACCGCGAAGACTGAGGAGAAGGAGTTCGTCGAGATCTACAACCTCCACGTCGTCGAGATCCCGACCAACGTTCAGGTTGCGCGCGCGGACGAGAACGACCTGATCTTCAAGACGACGGAGGAGAAGTTCGCCGCGGTCATCAAGGACATCCGCGAGCGCCACGAGAAGGGCCAGCCGGTCCTCGTCGGCACGATCGCGGTCGAGACGTCCGAGTACCTGTCGGCGCTGCTCGAGCGCCAGGGGATCCCGCACACCGTCCTGAACGCGAAGCAGCACGAGAGCGAGGCGCAGATCATCATCGATGCGGGCCAGCAGCAGGCCGTGACGATCGCGACCAACATGGCCGGCCGCGGTGTCGACATCAAGCTGGGGGAGGGGGTGATCGACCGTGGCGGCCTGTACGTCCTCGGCACCGAGCGCCACGAGGCGCGCCGGATCGACAACCAGCTCCGCGGCCGCGCGGGCCGCCAGGGAGATCCCGGCGAGTCGCGCTTCTACCTCTCCGGCCGTGACGATCTCGTGCGCCTGTTCGCGGGCGACCGGATCTTCAAGATCATGGACCGGTTCAAGATCCCCGAAGGCGAGCCGATGGAGGCCGGGATCCTCTCGCGGCAGATCGAGAACGCGCAGAAGAAGGTCGAGGAGCAGAACTTCGTCATGCGCAAGAACGTCCTCAAGTACGACGACGTCATGAACAAGCAACGCACTGTGGTCTACGCGCAGCGCCGCCAGGTGCTCGAGGGCGAGGACCTTTCCGACCAGGTGCGGGAGTGGATCCGCGAGGTGGTGGAGCGGATGATCGACCAGTACACGGCCTCGGGTGAGGACACCGACCTGGACGCACTCGTGCAGGCGATGAAGGACCTGTACGCGACCGAGATCACGGGCGATGAGCTGCGGGAGGAGGTCGGAGTCGACCGGAACTCACTGGTGGAGGAGTTCACCGAGGACGCCCTCGACGAGTACACCGCGAAGGAGGAGAGCTTCGGCGAGAACCCCGACAGCGGGGCACCGCTGATGCGCGAGCTCGAGCGCTTCGTGATCCTCCAGGTCGTCGACCAGCGCTGGCGCGAGCACCTCGAGAACATGGACTACCTGCGCGAGGGCGTGCACCTGCGCGCGATGGCCCAGAAGGATCCGCTCGTCGAGTACACCGCCGAGGGGCACGGGATGTTCGAGGAGCTGAACGGCGCGATCCGCGAGGAGGTTGTGTTCACGCTCTTCCACGCCGAGCTCGCGCCGGAGGACGCCGAGCTGCTCGCGATGCAGGATGGCCAGGGGAACGGCGCCGGGCTCGAGTACCAGCACCAGTCGCTCGCGGGAGCAGACGCGATCGCCGCGGCCGGGATGGCCGGCGGTGAGATCGGCGGCTCGGTCTCGACGGCGGGTGCGGCGATGGCCCCGGCCGCGAGCGGATCGGTGATCACCGGCCAGCGCGTCGTCGCCGACAAGGAGAAGACCGGGCGGAACGATCCCTGCTGGTGTGGCTCCGGCAAGAAGTTCAAGAAGTGCCACGGGCAATAGCCCGAAAATCTGCGATTTTCGGGCTAGGAGACTGAGTTCCACCGCGACCAGACGCGCCGGGCGAAGCCCGACGCTGCTAGTGCGCCAGACGACCTCGGTTCTTGGCACAGGCATAGTGGTGCCTTCGGCGATAATTCGCCGATGGGGTCAAAGCTCGTGCTGCTCGCGACGGCGGCCGTGGCCGCCCTTGCAGTTGCGCCGGCACGCGCGGCGCAGCCGTACACGGTCACCGAGCTCAAGCCGCTAGACGGAACCCTCAGCTACGCCTTCGACGTCAACCTCTCGGGGCAGTCGACGGGGGTCATGACCGATGAGCGCGGCCCCGCTCCGGTGTATCGCGGGTTCTTCTACGACCCGCGTTCGGGGCTCGTCGACATCGGCGACCTCGGCGGTAAGAGCACCTTCGCCCTGGCGCTCAACGACAACGGCCTGGTCACCGGCTCGTCGCAGACCCCCTCGGGTGCGGCGCACGCGTTCCTATATACGCCGGGGGTCGGCATGAAGGATCTCGGAGCCGGCTCGGGGACGCAGAGCTTCGGCAACGACGTCGACGAGGCCGGGAACGTGATCGGCAGCCTCTCGCCCAGCAGCGATGCCTTCTTCTGGACGCAATCCGGCGGCATCCAGGCTCGCGGTCCGGGGGAGATGATCGGCTTCGACGCCAGAGGCGCCGTCTTCGGACAGCTGAGCGGCTTGCCCGGCAGATGGAGCACTCCGCTGGCGGCCTTCGCGCCGTTCGATCCGCTCCCTCCGACGTACACGGGCGGCGCTGCCCTCGACGGCAACATCTTCGGCCAGTCGACGGGCGTGCTCGACGGCCCCCAGGTCGGCCAGGCCTTCTACTGGAGCGGGAAGGCGTTCCGGCTGCTCGATCCTCCGGGGGCCGTCGCCTCGAGCACGGGCCAAGCGATCAACGATGCGAGCAACCTCGTCGTGCACGGGCTCGACCCGAGCGGGAACGACGTCGTGTTCTTCTACCGGCTGCCCAACGCAGATCCGGTGCTGAACGGCGACTCCCTCAACCCGCCCGGCTCGCCGTTCTCGACCTTTCTCGACTTCACCTCGATCGACGATGTCGGTCACATCGCCGGCGCGGGCCGGGCTGGGTCAGACGTGCACGGCTTCATCCTCACGCCTCCGTTCTCAGCCCAGGCGGACACCGTCGGGTTGATGCTGGAGCAGAACCTCGCCACGAAGAACCCGTTCTGGGCCTTCGTCGAGCGGATGCGACGGGTCGGTCTGGCGAGCAAGCCCGATGCCACCGGCTGCTTCGAGTTTCGGCAACTCCGGCAGTCGCTGTCGGTCAGCCGGGGCGTTCCGTTCTCCGAGGCCCAGCGTGGCGTAGCAACGAAGGCGCTCACGGCGGTCCTGGAAGGCAATCAGTGCGCGAACGGCGTACCCGGCGTCCCAGTGACCGTCCCGCACATCTTCACCAGAAAGAAGGAGCGCGAGCAGATCGGCGTCCGGCTCCCGCGTTCGGGGCGGTTCAAGGTGCTCGTCGAGGCCCCGGCGGGTGCGAAGGTGGAGGCGGTGAACGTTCCGAAGACGGCCAAGAAAGGCACGCTTCGAATCACCATCGTCGCCCTGAAGCTGCTCAACGGCACGGCGACTCCGGTGACGACGAAGGTGACTCAGCCGCGATGACGCGGCGCGCGGCCCGGCTCACGATGGCCGCGGTCACTGCGCTTGG
This sequence comes from Actinomycetota bacterium, assembly GCA_013816275.1. Lineage (GTDB taxonomy): Bacteria > Actinomycetota > Thermoleophilia > Gaiellales > Gaiellaceae > JACDER01. The sequence goes on from JACDER010000119.1 coordinate 5,524, forward strand.
AATTACGGCCGCCCTCGCACCGTCCGCGGGCGCGATCACGAAGAAGAAGGCGACCCAGGTCGCACTGAAGGCTCTCAACCCTGCGCGCGTCAAGGGGCGGGTGGTCGTCTTCGGCCTTCCGCAGGCGCTCGCGCGCGGCAGCCGGGTGACCGAGAACGCGC
>JACDER010000120.1 GCA_013816275.1 Actinomycetota bacterium
GCGAGGGCCTCAAGTGAGCCTGAAGAACGTCCTCGCCGTCGCCCTCGGGATCATGTCGGCGATCGGCGGTTTCGTCGACATCGGCGATCTCGTCTTCAACACGTCACACTTAGGGCAGAACACGCCATCCGTCTACACGTCAAAAAGGAGTCTGACGATGGGTAACTACCTCTTCTTGCTGCTGATCCTCGCCTGCCCGCTGATGATGATCTTCATGATGCGCGGCATGCACGGCCGCCACGGCGGCGACGCCAGTCACGGCCCCGCGCAACGCCGCACGGGCGGCCACGGCCCCAGCGACTCGAGCGCCTCTCTCGATGAGCTGCGCCGCCAGCGTGAGCAGCTCAACCGTCACATCGAAGAGCGTGAGGCCGAGGAGCAGACACCGGTCGGCGGCGCCCGGCGATGAGCGACAACGCCCGCGGCCTCCGGGGCGGCTGGAGATCCGCTCCCGCGGCTGCGGCGCCTCACGACGCAACGCGTGTTGCGGTGCGATGAGCGGCGGCAATAGTCGGTGCGAAGGAGAAATCGGACCGAGGTGAAGGACACGATGATTACCGATAGGTCGGGCTCGCGCCGCAGCAGCAGCGACCTGCGGGCTGTGCCGCGGCGGGCGTGGCTCGTGCTCGCGGGACTGACGCTCCCGACGAATCAGCGTCAAGCGGGCGATCAGAATGACCGGCCTCGTCCCACAGCTCAGCCTCGTGACGACCGGGCGGCAGTGATGATCCGGCTCGGGCTAGAGCGAGGGCTGCTTCAGCCCCGCAGGGAGCGACGGCGCTGTCCGTCCTGTGGCCGTCTGATCAACGGCCGCGTCTGCACAAGGCACTGTCCGTGAGCTCGAAGACCCGCGGCATCATCTTCGCGTCGATCGCAGCAGGTCTTGTCGTCACTGCGCTCATCTTCGGGTTTGTCGGTAAGCCGCCGATGCTGGGCTGGGTCGGGTTCGGGATCGTGTCGATGATCGTTCTTGGCTTGGGCGCCGTGGCGACGCTCGCGGTCCCTCGTATGCGCGTCAGCGCGTCGGAACCCGCCGTCGCCCTCGACCAAGATGGGCGGCTGCTCGTGATTGCCGATGCGTATTGCAGCGAGGCCGCTCTGTGCGACGAGATCCTCGCGCGCCTCGATGATGCCGTTGCCGTCCACCTCGTTGTTCCCGTTCGCGTCTCCCATATTCACTTCCTGGCGAACGACGATTCAGACGAAGGGCGAGATGCAGAGCAGAGCACGTTGATTTCAGTCGGGCTGCTGCAGCGACGCGGCGTATCGGCGACCGGTTCGGTCGGCACCGACAAGCCACTCGAGTCGATGACGGACGCGCTCGGATCCTTCCCGGCCACCCACGTGCTTCTGGCGATCCCGCCGGAGGAAGAGTCGTACTGGCTCGAGCGAGAGTTGCTGGCGAAGGCGCGCGCGCTCACCGCAGTCGCCATCACACAAGTCGTCGTCAAGGTCAAGGAGTCGCCGTCGACATCCGCCTGAATCGCGCTTACGACCCGGCGTCGCCGTCGGACGGCCATCGCGTCCTCATCGACCGCCTCTGGCCGCGCGGCGTTTCGAAGGAGCACGCGAAGCTCGACGAGTGGGAGAAGGAGCTGGCGGCCGCGTGCGGATCGACTAACGAAGGTTGATATGTCGCGTCTGATCGACCTAATCAATGACACTCTGCAAGGCACGAGCCACGAGCAGAAACACCACGGCCCGGGCGTCGCGCACGGGCACGCTGACGAACAGAAGCAGGCAGCGCCGCAGGCCGCTGGGCACGAGCACGCCGGCGAGCACAAGCACAACAAGGAAGGGCGCAAGCATTGCTAAAAAGGGCTATCGGCTTGACCGGTCTTTGTAGCTTCGGTAGCGTTCGCCTCCGATGGCTACGCCAGCGGAGGCTGTTTCAAGCTGGGCAGCTCCGGCGCGGCCGCCCGGCACGCTCGTCGAGTTGCTCGCCCGCTTCCCCGGTGACGAGGCCTGCCGGCGCTATCTGGCGCAGGTGCGCTGGCCGGGCGGTTTCGCCTGCCCGGCCTGCAGCGGCCGCCAGTGCTGGTGGCTCTCGGACGGTCGCCTCTCCTGCTCGAGTTGCCGCAAGCGGATCTCGCTGACGGCGGCGACGATCTTCGCCGACACGAAGCTGCCGCTTCAGACCTGGTTCCAGGCCGCCTGGCTCGTCACGAACACGAAGAACGGGATGAGCGCGCTCTCGCTCCAGCGGGCGCTCGGCCTCCGCTCGTACGAGAGCTCATGGCTACTCCTGCACAAGCTGCGCCGGGCGATGGTCAGACTGGGCCGCGAGCCGCTCTCCGGCGAGGTCGAAGTGGATGAGAGCTACCTGGGCGGGCCGACCGCCGGCGCGCGCGGACGCGGCACGGGCAAAGCGATCGTGGCGATCGCGGCCCAGTCCCGCCCGGAGGGCAAGATCGGGCGCATCAGGCTCGCCCTCGTCCCGGACATAAGCCAGCAGAGCCTGCACGACTTCTGCCTCGACGCGATCGCGCCCGGCTCCGTCGTCTGCACGGACGGCCTGCCGAGCTACCGGGGCCTCGAGGCGCTCGGCTACGAGCACCAGCCGACCGCGATCACCGGCACGGGATCGCCGGCGCACGTGGTCATGCCGCGCGTCCATCGGGTCGCGTCGCTCCTCAAGCGCTGGCTGCTCGGCACACACCAAGGCGGGATGCAGGAGCGCCAGCTCAGCTTCTACCTCGACGAGTTCGTCTTCCGCTTCAACCGCCGCAGCTCGCGCAGCCGCGGCCACCTCTTCCTCCGCCTGCTCGAGCAGACCCTCCAGACCAACCCCGTCACCGGCGATCGGATCGTCGGTGGCCACTCATGAGCTTCGCGATCACAATCGTCTGCGACCCAGACAACGCCTCTCTGGCCGCGAACCGTTCAGGACCGGTCATCCCGATAGCCCCTTGAGCCGATGACCACGAGTCGTCTCGAGGAACTCGGCCCGCGCTCCATTCGAGGTTGATCTGACACTCAGCGTGCGGCGCGAATCGCGTCGATCAGCTCCCACTTTCCCATCTTCGAGCGGCCCCGAAGATCCATCTCCCTCGCGATTTCGTACAGCTGCTCACGGTTCCGATCCTCGAGCGCATGACCCGGCCTGCCGCCGCGCTCACGGCCCTTACGCGCCTGCTCCGCCAGCCCGCGCCGTGTCGCCTCGGGCAGGTTGGCGATTGTGCGCTTTCGCTTCGCCGCCTCCTGCGCACGCTTGACGTTGCGCTTTGCTGCCTCCGTTGCCTTGCAGTCACTCTCGCTCACCTCCGCCACGTCGTTTCGCCGTTTCCTGCTCGACACAACGATCCACACCGCATGCATCGAGGGCTACCCGACGCTCGCGTCCGGAAACGGCCTCGAGTTCCGGCGCGCTCGTTCCGAAACGGTTCGCCGGGGGAAGACACTGCGAAACCCGAGCGAGGAGGCGACAGATGGCGGTTTGCGAGATCTGCGGAAACGACTACGACAAGTCTTTCGAGGTGCGAGCCGAGGGTGAGACTCACACGTTCGACAGCTTCGAGTGCGCGATTCAGGCGCTTGCCCCGATCTGTGCGCACTGCGGCTGTCGCGTGATCGGACACGGTGTCGAGTCCGACGGCCGCATCTTCTGCTGCGTGCACTGCGCCGCGCGGGAGGGGGTCTCCGACCTGCGCGACCGCGGCTGAGATTTCGGCTCTTCCTCGATTCGCGCTCGGCGGAAGCTGTCGGGCTTTCTCCTGCAACGAGCGGCTACGCGTCGCGCGCAGGAGCGTGCCAGCCGGAGCCGATCGGAGCTGAGCTCAGCTCGCTGACCCTCCAGGAGGCTCCCGCTCAGGAACGCGGCGTCGGCGGCCTTTTTCATGGTGACGCGGACTCGTACCGACATCGGCCGATCCTCGCCGAAGCGCTTCATCAGCGGTCTGCGTCAGTGGTTTCGGAGCGCGTCGATCAACTCGTCCCTGCCCATCTTCGACCGACCCTCGATGCCGAGTTCCTCAGCTCGTTCGTAGAGCTGTTCCTTGGTGCGGTCCTCGTAGTCCGCGCTCTCGCCTCCCCGCTCTCCTACCTCCGAACGCGAGGAGCCTGCCGCAGCGTTCGAGATTCGCGCCGCCTTTTCCTTGCTTGCCCCTTCGTCACGAAGCGCCTCGTACATCTCGTCGTCCTTGATCTGCGATCCATGTTCCTTCGCCATCTCGCGCCTCCTCGGATGAACAGTTGGCCGCAGGCTGCCTTCCGCGATCGGATCGGAACGAAACCGTTCAACGGCGCACACGGTCGCCCACGATCGGGAGTCGGAGGGTGCGGAGGAGTCGGGTCGGGAGTCGGAGGGCGCGGAGGAGTCGGGTCGGGAGCCGGGTCGGGCGGTTCGGTGGGAGGTTTCGGGTCCGGCCAGATGGCACTCACCTCGACATCCGTCACCGATCCATCGGCGCAGGCGTGTTCGGCAGATGGAGGAAGCTCTCCACGTCCCGCACACCCTGCACGTGGCGTGCCTTAGCGACCAGGTCGTCGATCAGGCTCGGTTCCTGCACCTCGCCGCGAAGCTGCACGACCCCGTTCGCGACGTTGACGTTCACCGTGCCCTTCGGCGCGTCTGCCGAACGGAAGATCTCCGTCTGCACCTTCTGCGCGAGCGTCACGTCGTCGTACTCCTTCGGCTCCTCCCGGAGATGGCGCAGACGCCGGCTCCAACCGACGGCGTACGCCCCCGCGATCCGCGCCTTCCGCCCGCTGCGGCGGGCCGGCCGACGCACGAATGCCACTGCTCGATCGCCCGCGACGGCTCGACGGCGCGCTCCGCTGCTTCGGTCGAAGAGGAACGCGCCGAAAGCGCCGAGCGCTGCGCCGACGGTGAGAAATAGACCTTTGTCGCGGGTCCCAGTTTCCGCTCGAGTCGCGACGGGCCTCATGAGGCTCTTGCTCCGCAAACGATTTCGCCAGCTTTCCATCTCATCCGCCCTTCGTCGTGTGCTTCACAGCTACCCCGCTCCGATCCGGCCAAACAGGGAACTGCCAATCGGGACGAGGGAGACGCAAGCTAACTCCGATCACCAGGTTTCCGCCCGGAGCACGAGGGCATGAACGAGACGATGAGTGGAGTCGAGATTCCCGATCCAGGACCACCTCCCGGAGATCCGCCCCCGCCAACGCCTGTCCCGCCGCCCGAGCCGGCGCCGCCTGAGCCGATTCCCTGACTCCATCGGATCTCGTCTGGTCCTGGCCCGCTGCGGTGCGAAGCAGCAGACTCGGATCGCGCCGCCGGGTCAGTTAGCCCTCTGCCTCTCAGCCCTGTGCGGAACGGATCGGGGCACGATACCGTTCTCGCGCCAGCGCCTCGTCGCTCGCCTCCTGATCCACCAGCGAACGGGCGGCTTCGACGATCGCGTCGACATCGATTCGAGCGGCGTTGAGCAGCTCCGCCGGGCTCCCGGCGTCGCCGTGGAGCTTGAGCAGCCAGCGATCCGCATCGCGCACTGACTCGTAGGGCAAGACCGAAACGGGTCTGCCGCAGCTCTTCGCTGCTTGCTCGAAGAGATCGTCGTAGTTCGTCGTCACCGACTCGCGAACCGGGAGAGAGGCCAGGAGCGCGTGCGCAAGCGAGACTCGGGTCAAGCCGCTGAAGCGGTCGACGATCCGATGTCGTAGGACGTCTATCCCGAGTCGCGACTCGAGGACTCTCGCTCTGTCTACAGCCGGGAG
>JACDER010000121.1 GCA_013816275.1 Actinomycetota bacterium
TCCTCGCTGCGATCGTGCTGTTCGGTCTGTTCGTCGGGCGGCTCGCGAGCCGGCTCGGGGCCGCTGAAGCCGCACGGGCCTCGCGCGGAGCCGATCCGGTTTAGGGTCCCGCTGCTCGATGGCGACCGCCCTCTACCGGCTCGGTGGCTGGACCTTCGACCGCCGACGGGTGGTGGTCGTCATCTGGCTCGCCGTGCTGGTGTTCTTCGGCGCTCTCGCGGCCCTCGTCGGCGGCCACGTGAGCAACTCGTTCAGCGTGCCCGGCACCGAGAGCCAGCGCGCCCTCGACCTGCTCAACCGGGAGTTCCCCGGGGCCGGCGGAGCTTCCGCTCGGATCGTGTTCGCCGCGCCGCCGGGTCACAAGCTGACCGAGCCGCGCTACCGGGCGCTGATCAAGCCGACCGTGGAGCGCGCGCGGGCCGTTCCGCAGACGGTGGGCGGGCCGACGGCGTTCGAGCAGAGCGCGCAGCTCTCGAAGAACGGCCGGGTGGCGTTCGCCGACATCAGCTTCGCCGTCTCGGTCGACAAGCTCAAGGACTCGACGAAGGACGCACTCGAGCGGGTGGCCGCGCCCGCGCGGAAGGCGGGGCTCGAGGTCGAGTTCTCAGGCGGCGTGATCGTCACCGCTTCGAGCGGCCAGGACTACGGCGATGTCATCGGTCTCGTCGTCGCCTTCATCGTCCTGTTCATCGTCTTCGGCCGGGCGCTGCCCGCCGGCTTGCCGCTGCTGACCGCGCTCGTCGGTGTAGGGCTCGGCTTGCTCGTGATCACGATCGCGGCGGGCGTCGTGAACGTCTCGTCGACGACACCGACGCTGGCGGTGATGCTCGGCCTGGCAGTGGGGATCGACTACGCCCTGTTCATCCTCACGCGCCACCGCCAGCATCTCGCCGACGGCCTGGAGCCTCGCGAAGCCGCCGCCCGAGCGGTCGCGACGGCCGGAGGCGCCGTCGCCTTCGCAGGGACGACCGTGGTCATCGCGCTCGTCGGCCTTGCCGTCGTCGGCATCCCGTTCCTCACGGTCATGGGTCTGGGCGCGGCCGTGACGATCGTGATCGCCGTGCTGATCGCGCTCACGCTCGTGCCGGCGCTGCTCGGCTTCGCAGGGGGCCGTCTTCATCGGGGCAAGAACATCGATCCGGCTCGCTCCCTGGGGCGGCGGTGGGCCGAGCTCGTGGTCCGGCGCCGCGTCTGGGCCGCGCTCGCGGTGATCGCGCTCGCGGTCGTGGTGGCGCTCCCCGCGCTGCACACACGGCTGGGGCTGCCGGACGACGGCACGAAACCCAAGAACACGACGGAGCGCCGCGCGTACGACCTCCTCACCGACGGCTTCGGCCCAGGCTACAACGGCCCGCTCGGCGTGGTCGTCACCGGCAATCTGAAGGACGCTAGCGTCCAGCAGTTCCTGACGGGGATCGAGGACGCGGTGAAGGGGCTCCCGAGCGTCGCCGAGATATCGCCGCCGGTGGTGAGCCCGTCAGGGCAGGTCCTGATCGTCGAGGTGACTCCTCGCTCGAGCCCGCAGTCGGAAGCGACCAAGGAGCTGGTCCAGACCCTGCGGGAGAAGGCAAAGGCGTTGCGCGACCTCGGGATCACGGTACTCATCACGGGAACGACGGCGATCAACATCGACACCGCCGACAAGCTCGCATCGGCGCTCCCGGTCTTCCTGCCCCTGATCATCGGGCTGGCGCTGCTCTTGCTGCTGCTCGTCTTCCGCTCGGTCCTCGTGCCCGTGAAGGCGGTTATCGGGTTCCTGTTGACGATCTCCGCCGCGTTCGGTGCGATCGTCTGGATCTTCCAGGACGGGCATCTGATGAGCCTGTTCGGGATACCCGCGGCCTCGCCGATCACGAGCTTTCTGCCGATCATCATGATCGCGATCCTCTTCGGTCTGGCGATGGACTACGAGGTCTTCCTCGTCTCGCGCATGCGCGAGGGCTACCTGCGAACCAACAACGCGAGGGAGGCTGTGGTCGGTGGCTTCTCCGCCAGCTCGCGGGTCGTCACGGCGGCGGCGATCATCATGACCGGCGTGTTCGCGAGCTTCGTCACCGGTGACGATCTGATCATCAAGTCCTTCGGCGTCGCGCTCGCGTTCGGCGTGCTGGTCGACGCCTTCCTCGTTCGGATGACGCTGGTACCCGCCGTCCTCGCTCTCGTGGGTGACCGCGCCTGGCACCTGCCGAGCTGGATCGACCGCCGCGTCCCGGACCTCGACGTCGAGGGCGAGCAGCTGGTCGAGCGGCTGGAGCGGGAGCAATCCACGTCGTGATCATCGAAGCCAGGCCTGGGGGAGGAGCCGGCGCCGGCGCCGCCTATCCCCAGGGAGCGCCGCTCTCGGTGAACCCCGGAGCGCGGTAGATCTTTCCCGGAACGCCGCCGATGCAGAGCAGCTTCACGCCGTCCGGGCCCGGGACGATCTTCCTCCGGATGCCGGGGCCGACCCGCGCGAACATGTCGGGACCGAGCTCGTGCTCTTCTTCGGCCGCCCTCAGGATGCATGAGCCCTCGAGCACGACGTAGACCTCCTCCTGGCCCATCTGGCTCTCGTCATGCTCGGGGTAGTGCTCGGAATTCGGGGGCCAGCGCTCGACGGCGAGCCCGAACGCGGTCACGCCGAGCCCGGCGCGCACGCGATAGAAGACGCCTCGGTTGTTCTCGAACTCGTCCAGGCGCTTGACGACGACTGGTTCCATCTCGCCTCTCATCCTAGGCTCTCGCAGGATGCGCCTTCGTCTGACTCTGTTCCTGGCTGTGGCCGTGCTCCCCGCCGGATGCGGCGGCACCGGTCCGGAGCCGTTTCGAGCCGACGTCCACGTCGAGCGGGTCGCCGGCACCACGATCGCGTGGTACGAGCGCGGCGAGGGAGCGCCGCTCGTCCTGCTGACGGGCACGGGCTCGACGATGGCCGAGTGGGATCCCGCCCTCCTCCGACTGCTCGCCCGGCACCACCGTCTGATCCTCCTCGACTACCCGGGAATCGGGCTGTCGGGACGCTGGAAAGCGGACTCCTTCGACTCCCTCTCGGACGTCGTGGCCGGCCTGATGAAGGCGATCGGCGTGGGGGAGGCGGACGTCCTCGGCTGGTCGATGGGAGGCTTTGTCGCGCAGCGGCTGGCCGTCGACTATCCCGGATTGGTCTCCCATCTCGTCCTGGCCGGGACCAATCCGGGCGGCAGCCGGACCGTGCTGGGCTCGGCGAAGGCCCAGGCGATCGACAGCGAGCCCAACCCGACCGTGAGCGAGATCCTGAGCCTCCTCTACCCGCCCGGGCATCGGGCAGAGGGCCGGCGATTCCTCGGCCGGCTCGAGCAGGCCAGCCAGAGCGGTGAGATCCCGGACGACTTCCGGGTCCCCGACACCACGGTCCGGGGCCAGGTCGCGGCGGAGGATCCCTGGCTCCGCAGCAACCGGAACTACCGCCAGCTGGCCGGCATCGGCGTGCCGACGCTCGCCGCGGCGGGGGCCGAGGATCCGGTCGTGCCGCCAGCGAACCTCGAGCGGATCGCCGACCGGATACCGGGGGCAAAGCTCGCGGTCTTCCCCGGCGCGCACGCGTTCCTCTTCCAGTCGCGCCGCTCGTTCGCACACGCGGTCGACGAGTTCCTTAGGGTGGATCGCTGATGCAGGTCGCTCTCAGGCTTCACGAGGCCCGCGAGTTGTTCGAGCAGCCGGAGCGGAGCCCCCTCGACCCCGACTACGAGCCCTGGTGCGTCCTCCCCGGCGCCGAGTACCTGATCCAGGTCATCCGGAGCGACCCACGGGCTCGCATCGCGGTGGAGGTCCCACGCGGGGGGCCGGGACCCGGAGAGGTTCGGGCCGCCCTGGTCCGCTACTCCGGCGCACGCGCTGCCGAGCTCACGCGCGAGATCCGCAGCGAGGTCAGGCGTGCGCTCTGGACGCTCCTTCCGACGGGAATCGTCTTCGCTGTGACGCTGGTGCTCTCGCGGCTGGCCGACAGCTCGAGCAGCCACTGGCTCTCGTCCACGATTGCAGAGGCGCTCGTCGTCGTCGGTTGGGTCGTGCTGTGGGCGCCGATCGCAATTCTCGGGACGGACATCTGGATCCTCGTCGGCCGTCGCCAGGGATACCGGAGGCTCGCCTCGCACGAGGTCGAGGTCACAGTCGTATGACCGGCGGCCCCGCATTCCTTACGCGTAGCCATGGGCTGCCGTTCGCCGGGCTCGTCAGCTTCAACCGGGCGGAGCACTCCCGCGAGCTCGAGGGCGCGGATCTCGTGGTCATGGGCGTTCCCCGAGCTCGAGCGAGGTGAGACGCTTCCTCAGGGCGCTTGACGGGCTCGACATCGTCGCGGCCGACATCGTGGAGCTCAATCCGCCGTACGACCCGGCGGGGATCATGGCGATTCTCGCCGCGTTCCTGTCCTTCGATCTCCTCCACCTGATGGGAAACGCGCGCAAGCGCCGGAGCTGACGAGCATGGAAGAGCTCCAGACCCGGTCTCCGTCCGCGAAAGGGATCCACCCGGCCCTCCGCTCGTGCTGGCACCCGGTTGCCTTCTCCTACGAGCTGGCCCAAGGCCCCGTCCCGACCGATCTCCTCGGCGAACCGCTCGTTCTCTGGCGCGACTCGGCGGGTGCGGCGCGCGCCTTCTCCGACCTCTGCATCCATCGCGGCACGGCGCTCTCGCTGGGAACCGTCGAGGGGGACGAGATCGTCTGCCCCTACCACGGCTGGCGCTACGGGACGAGCGGCGCGTGCACCGCGATCCCGCAGCTCGCCAACCCGACCCGCGTCCCGGCCAAGGCCAGAGCGACGTCCTTTCGGTGCGAGGAGCGCTACGGCCTGCTCTGGGTCGCGCTCGAGGAACCGCGCTGGCCGCTTCCGGATGTTCCCGAGCTCGAGTCGTCCGGCTGGCAGACCGTGACGTGCGGCCCCTACCCGTGGCGCTGCGACTCCTCCCGGCAGGTCGAGAACTTCACCGACTTCGGCCACTTTCCCTTCGTGCACCCGGGCCTGCTCGGAGATCCCGAGCGGCCCGTTGTCCCGAATCACGAGGTGCGCACGGACGGGCACGTGCTCCACTACGAGATCGTCCGTCCCGAGGCCCCGAACACCGACGATTTCCCCGTCTTCGCCAACGAAGAGGCGCAGCTGCCCGAGCGCCGTAGCCGCTACGAGCTCCACCTCCCGTACACGATCGTGCTTCGCCTCGGCTGGGGCGGCGAGGAGGGGATGCTCTACGTCTTCGCCTCGCAGCCGGTGCGGGAGGACGAGTGCAAGGGCTTTCTCCGGATCGGGCGCAACTACAACCTCGAACAGCCCGACGAGGTCCTGCGCGACTTCGAGGACGTGATCTTCGACCAGGACAAGCGGATCGTCGAGTCGCAGCGGCCCGAGCAGGTGCCGTTCGACCTCGCCGACGAGCTGCACCTGAAGTTCGACGCGGTCGCCGTCGCATATCGGCGCGCCATGAGGGTGGAGGGGCTGGCCCGCTGACCGCACGCTGAAGTTTGTTTCGCGCCAGTTCGGTGATGACCGCTATGAGTAAAAATCGACCTGACTGGGCGTTCGACCTTCGGTAGCATGAGAAAAGTGACACCGCAATGGGGAGAGTTTCTGCGGAGTCCGGAGCCGACCGGCCACGCCGTGCAGATCTACCAGGACGTCTCGGAG
>JACDER010000122.1 GCA_013816275.1 Actinomycetota bacterium
GGAATCACGCCAGAGCCCGAGCACGGATTTGAGGTCCGTGAGGGCGTCGACCTCCGAGCACCAGCCGATGCCGACCCAAAGATCCCATTCGGGGGTGGGCTGCGGCCCGTAGACGTCGCCTCGCGGCATCGGGTTCAGCTGGATGTTGGCCGAGTCGAAGCCGAGCGCGATCATGTTCTGCCGGACGATCTGAGCCTGCGCCGGCCCGGCTCCCGTCTGCTCGTAGCCGATCGCGAGCTTGCCGTCCCCGAAATGTCCCGCAGCGAGCGATTGTGCCCTCTGCAGGTCCGGCCGCAGGCTGTACGGCTGCCTCTTCGGCGCCGTGACCGATCCGGGTGTCACCGGAGACAGAAGATGAGTCCACGGCCTCCCGGCGAACGGCCCCGCTGCCTCGCTGTAGGCGGTGCGGTCGAGCGCCCAGCTGATCGACTGCCTCATGACGCGATCAGTGCCGAACCTGCCCTTCGGGTTGAAGCCGACGTAGCCGACGCAAGAGGACGGCTCCACCCAGAAGCGGGCCTTGTTCACACCGAAGTGTTGAGCCAGCGTCTGCGCTCGGTCGCCGGCGACGGAGGCCAGGTCGAAATCCGTGCTGTCACCGGCCGGCTGGTTCCAATGGACATCGGCACCGGCGAGGTGACGTGGTCGGTTGCCGTGCCAGTAGGGGTTCTTCCGGATCGACGTGAGCACGTTCAGGTCGTTGTCGCTGAAGTAGTAGGGCCCGGCGGAGGGATAGCCGCCCGTCACCTCATGATCGAGCGGCAGCTTCGTGGAGGTCGCCTGGAAGAACGGCATGGCGAGGATCGTCAGGAACGACGGCTCCTGCTCGGCCAGGTGGATGACGAGTTCCGACCCCTTCGTCCGCGCGAACCTGACGTTGTTGATCAATGCCCGCGCCGACGAATTGAGCTTGGCATTGAGCACCCGCCTGAACGCGTACGTGAAGTTCTTCGCCGTCACCGGCGTACCGTCCGAGAAGCGAAAGCCCTTCCTGATCCTGAAGGTGTACGTCCGGCCGTCCCGCGAGACAGTGAAGCCGGATGCCACCTCCGGACGCAGCAGACCGCCCGCTTGCCCTGACTTGTCCGGGTAGTTGTAGAGCTTGGCCGCGGTCGCGTACTCGAGCCACCAGCCGGTCGTGACGTAGGAGACCTGCGGATCGATCTGCACCGAAGCCCCTGTCGTGCCGACGCGGAAGATCCCGCCCTGCTTCGCGGGCGCCGCGCTCGCGAGGCTCGCCGTCGCGGCCAGCAGCGGGATCGCTACCAGCACCCTCCCTCTCATGGCTATTTAGACGTCAGTCTTCGTCAGAAGACAGCGACTCGCCGATCTTCTCGGCCAGCGCCTCGGCCGTCAGCTGCGGTTCGTCACCGGCGCCGCGCAGCTCCTCGACCGTCACGTCGCTCGAGGTGTAGACCTCGGCGCGCGGGATGATCCTCGTCGGACGGTTCTTGTCCCAGACCCAGACGTCCTCCATCTTGATGTGGAAGAACGGGTAACTGGCCTGGGGCGTGTAGTTGACGTCGAGCTTGTTGCAGAGGTACGTCGCGTCCTGCGTCAGCACGCAGTAGCGAAAGAGGGCGAAGACGGCCGTGTATTCCTTCTTGAGCGCGAGCTCGAGTTCGGCCTCGTATTCGTCAAGCTCGTCCAGGTGGGACATGCGAGGGAGTCATTCTAGCCCTGCAAGCAAGGCTGAGACCGAGCCCGCGCCGGGGATCGCCAGACCTGGATCCAGCTCGGCGAGCGGCTCGAGCGCGAATCTGCGCTCCGCCAGGTGCGGATGGGGGACGCGCAGGCCGGGGTCGTCGACGACGGCGTCGCCGTAGAGCAGCAGGTCGAGGTCGATCGTGCGAGGCCCGTAGCGAGGCCCCTCCCTCGAGCGGCCGAGCTTCCGCTCGACCGCCAGCAGCCGGTCGAGCAGCTCCTGGGGAGACAGGTTGGTGTCGAGCTCGACCGCTCCGTTCAGGAAACGAGGCTGGTCGACGTAGCCGACCGGATCGGTCTCACGGAAGGTCGAGACGGCGACGATCTCGACGTCCTCCCCGGCCAGCAGCTCGATCGCGCGCCGCATGGTCGCCTCGCGGTCGCCGAGGTTCGCGCCGATGCCGATGTACGCCTTCACGGACGCGTAGCCGTGGCCGCCGTGTGCTCGACCGGTAGTTCCAACTCCCGCTTGCAGACGCGGACGCGGACCGACTCGACCCGAAAGCGCTCGACGAGCTCATCCGCCACGGCGGCTGCGAGGAACTCGAGGAGCTGGAAGCGTCTCCCGTCGGAAACCTCCTTGACGCACTGCGCGACCGCGTCGTAGTCGACCGTCTCGGACAGGTCATCTCTGGACGGCTCGGCCACTCTGTACGCGACGTCCCAGAGCAGGGTCTGACCCCTCTTCTGCTCTTCCTCGGTCACACCGTGATGGCCGAAGACCTCGAGGCCTCGGAGCTCGACCTCGATCATCCGACCACCGCGCGCGCCGCCGTCAGCGCCTCGACGTGCTCGCGCACGTCATGCGCGCGGATGATCGTCGCGCCGCGCTCGTACGCGGCGACCGCAACCCCGAGGCTCGCCGACAGCGGCCCCGTCTTCGCGGCCGGATCGCCGAGGATCCGCCCGAGCGAGCTCTTGCGCGAGAACCCGATCAGGACCGGCCGGCCGAGAGCCGTCAGCTCGTCCAGGCGGCGGATCAGCTCGAAGTTCTGCTCCACGGTCTTCCCGAAGCCGATGCCCGGGTCGAGGCACACCCGATCCTCCGCGATCCCCTGCGCGACGGCGAACGCCAGGCGCTCCTCCAGGAAGCGCGCGACGTCGGAGACGACGTCGTCATAGGTCGGATCGAGCTGCATCGTGCGCGGCTCGCCCTGCATGTGCATCAGACAGACGTAGCACCCGGCGTCGGCGACCACACCGGCGAGCTCTGGATCCGCGCGGAGAGCGGTCACGTCGTTGACCATCTCCACGCCCAACTCGAGCGCCCGCCGCGCAGTCTCGGCCTTGGCGGTATCGATCGACACCGGCACGTCTCCGGCGACCGACTCGAGCACCGGCAAGACGCGCCGCAACTCCTCGTCCACCGAGGTGCCCTCCGAACCGGGCCGCGTGGACTCGCCCCCGACATCGACGATCGCCGCCCCCTCCACCGCCATTCGCCTCGCTGACGACGCCGCCGTCTCCGGGTCGAAGTTGACGCCGCCGTCGAAGAAGCTGTCCGGCGTCACGTTGACGACGCCCATAACCGACGGGCGGGTGAAGCGCTGTTCGATCGGTGGTTTCACAACCGACAGCGTAGAAAGGTTGCGCGCGGCCAGGGGACGTGTTCTACTCGTGGTGTCCTGCATCCCAAGGAGGTGTCCCCCGCAACAATGAACGCCACCCGCCCAACCGGCCCTCTCGGTAACCCGCGCGGCGTCGGGTTCGGAATCCTGATCTTCATCGTCACGTTCGGGATCTACGGCTACTACTGGTCGTACGTCACGTTCGAGGAGATGAAGAACCATCGCAACCAGGGAATCGGCGGAGTTCTCGCCCTCGTTCTCTGGTTCGTCGGTGGCTCGATTGCGATTCCGTTCATTGCCGGATCCGAGGTCGGAAACATGTACGCAGACGACGGGCGGGAGAAACCCGTCACCGGAAAGACCGGCTTCTGGATCCTGCTGCCGATCGCAGGCGCAATCGTGTGGTTCGTGAAGGTTCAACGAGCGCTCAACAACTACTGGCAGAGCAAGAGCACGGCCGCCGTCGAGGCATCGCCGGCGCAAGCCACCTAGGAGGTACTGAATGTCAGAGGTTTCCGAACCGGCCGCGGCCGTAGATCCAGGACGTCCGATCGGCCATCAACGAGGCCCCGGCTTCGTGATCGTGATGTACCTCGTCACGCTCGGCATCTACGGGCTCTACTGGATGTACAAGTCGTTCGAGGAGCTCAGGGGTTACCGCAAGCAGGGAGTCGGCGGCTTCGCTGGTGTCCTGCTCGCGTTCATCATCGTCTCGACGTTCCTGCTTCCGGCCTACGTCGGACGCATGTACAACGAGGACGGCAATCCGAACAATCCTGTCAGCGGCATGACCGGGTTCTGGGTGCTCGTTCCCTACGTGGGCTCGTTCATCTGGCTCTACAAGATCCAGACGGCGCTCAACGAGTTCTGGGCCTCGAAGGGCGCTCCGCCCCCAGGCTCTTAGGAACAGGCTCGAGCGGACAGAGGCCCCGCCCCCTCGGGGGCGGGGCCTCGAAGTCCGTCACGCGGCCGGAGGCGTGGGCTGCGGCGGCGCACTTGGCGCCGGAGCGCCCTCGTCGGCCATCTGCCGCATGATCAGTACGCCGACGATCAGTACGATCCCGCCGATTCCCGCGAGCCAGGCTCCCGCCCCGAGCTGGCCGAACTGGTCGAACGCAGCCCGCGCCGGGATAGCAAGCACGGCTCCGAATGTCACGGCTCCGAGCAGAACCGCGCTGTCCATTCCGGAGGCCATCGACCACGCGGCGAGGATCGAAAGCGCCTCGAGCACGACGAGAGCGATCAGCACGATCGCAAACGAGTGGCCGTTGCTGCCGGCATCCCAGTAGCTTCCGCCGCCTTCGCCGATGTTCGGGAAGATTCCCGCGACGACGAGCGCGAGACCCGCGAGGGCCACGACGGTCCCGAGGGCCGACGGCCGCCATGCCGGCCGGTCGCTCGGCCAGGTCGCGATCGACGCGCCGATGAACGTGAGCGCCGAGCAGAGCCCGAGCCAGGCACCGGCGTCGAGCTGACCCCAATCCTCGAAGGCAGCGAGGGCCGGGTAGAAGAGGTAGAGCCCGAAGCCCACGCCGCCTATCGCTCCGTAGGCGATGTCGTAGTTGCGGCTCCCATCGGTGTAGGCGCCTGCAAGGGCGAGGAGCGCCAGGAGCTCGAGGATCAAGAGAAGCCCTCCCAGGCTTCCGTCGAACGACCAGTACGAGGCCGGGCCGAAGTCGACCCAGATCGCGATCAAGCCAAGCACGATGCCGACCGCGGCGATACCGCGACCGAGCGATACCTGTCCTTCCATACCCGATCCCCCTAGTCTCGATTGGGCGGCAGTCTAAGCCCGGGAGAGGCTCCGCGTCCGGAGCCCCTCCCACGGAGAGCACTCGACTATGCCGGAGGGCCCGCCGGAGGGCCTGCCGGAGGGGCCGCCGGGGCCTCGACCCGAGCCGCGCGTTCCTTCATGAAGGCGGCGAGAAGAGCGGCCAGGACGAGCACGAGCGACCCTATGGTCGCGACCCAGATACCCCAGCCCTTGCCGATGGCAAACTGAGACTGGTCGTCGCCGACGAACTTGTTGATGTTGCTGAGCGTCCAGACGGTCAGCCCGAAGGACACGAGGCCCGCGATCGCAGCCAGGATCGCCGTCCACCGCAGGCCCTTCCAGGCAGTGACCGCGAGGAGGACGAGGGCGACCCCGGCCGCAATCGCCACAGTCTTGCCACGGTTCGCGTCGGTTCCCGCAACCGCATGCTTGAGCACGTCGCCTGTCGCCCAGGTGCCGATTGCGCCGACGATCGTCAGGATGGCGCCCAGAATTCCGATACCTGCTAGTTGAACCCTGTTCATCCAGCTC
>JACDER010000002.1 GCA_013816275.1 Actinomycetota bacterium
GGTCCGAGTCGACCTCGAGCACCTCGTCCAGCGCTTCCTCCTGCAGCGGCTCGAACGCCGATCCCTCGAACGCGGCTCGCCACTCGTCCCCGTGCGCCTTCGCCACGCGGCCGTAGCGCATGAACGGATCGTTCAGAAGCTCGACCGCTTCCTCTGGAATCGGAGGCTCGACCTCCCACCACATCTTCCAGAGCAATGCGAGCCCTCCGCCCGGGCGCAGGACGCGTGCGATCTCGCGGAGCGCCGCAGGCCCGTCGAACCAGTGGAAGGCCTCGCCCACGAAGACCGCGTCGACCGATGCGTCCGCCAGCGGGATGTGCTCGGCCGTTCCGGCGAGTGCATCAACGCCGCGAATCAAGCTTCGCATCGCGTCGTTCGGCTCGACGGCGATCACGCGCTCGAACCGCTGCGCGAGCGGCCGCGTCAGCTTTCCGGTGCCGGCGGCGAGGTCGAGCACGGTCGCGCTCTGCTCGAGGCCGAGCTCCGAGCTGATGAGATCGAGCGCCTCCGCCGAGTACTCGGGCCGGACGCGTTCGTAGAGCTCCGCGACGTTCCCGAAGCTGAGGGCGAGGCCGTCGCTAGCCAACGCCGGCAAGCAAGAACGCTCGGTTCTCCTTGAGCATCTCTCGCGCAATCACGAGGCGCTGGATCTGGTTCGTCCCCTCGTAGATCTGGGTGATCTTGGCGTCGCGCATCATCCGCTCGACCGGGTACTCGCGCATGTACCCGTAGCCGCCGAGCACCTGGACGGCGTCGGTCGTGACGTCCATGGCGGCGTCCGTGCAGTAGAGCTTGGCCATCGCGGAGATCTTCGTGATCTCGTCCGCGGGCGCGCCCTCGTCGATCATCAGCCCGCACTTGTAGAGCAGCCCGCGCGCCGCCTCGCACTTCGTCTCCATGTCGGCCAGCATCGCCGCGATGAGCTGGTGCTGTGCGATCGGCTTGCCGAACGTCTCCCTCGAGCGCGCATACTCGAGCGCGTAGTCGGTCGCACCCTGGGCGAGGCCGAGACCCTGCGCTCCGATCCCCGGCCGCGAGCGGTCGAGGATGCGCATCGCGATCTTGAACCCGTCCCCCTCCTCTCCGAGCAGGTTGACGGCCGGAGTGCGGCAGTCGTTGAAGAAGATCTCGCCGGTCGTCGAGCCCTTGATTCCCATCTTCGGCTCGATGCGGCCGACCTCGAACCCCGGTGCGCTCGCCTCGACGACGAAGGCGGAAATGCCTGCATGCCCCGCCTCGGGATCGGTCTTGGCGAACACGGTGTAGAGGTCGGCGACGCCGGCATTCGTGATGAAGCGCTTGGAGCCGTTGAGGACGTACTCGTCGCCGACGCGCTCCGCCGTCGTCCGCATGGCCGCCGAGTCCGAGCCCGAGCCCGGCTCGGTGAGCGCGTAGGCGGAGAGCCATTCGCCGCTCGCCAGCCTCGGAAGGAACCGCTGTTTTTGGTCCTCGTCCCCTGCCAGCTTGAGCCCGAGCGAGCCGAGCTCCTGGACGGCGAGGATGAGCCCCGTCGTGGCGCAGACCTTCGAGATCTCCTCGATCGCGACCAGCACCATCAAGGCGCCCGTGCCGGTGCCGCCGTACTCCTCCTCGAACGGGAGCCCGAAGAGCTCGTGCTCGCGGAAGAGCTCGACCATGTCCCACGGGAACTCGGCCGCCTTGTCGATCTCCTCCGCGCGCGGCGCGATCCGCTCCCGCGCCAGCGTGCGCACGAGATCGCGGATCTCCCGCTGCTCGTCGCTCAGGGGGTCGTAGGGCACGGGCTGAGTGTAGTGCGGGAGAACTACTGAGTCGTGTTCCGTGTCGGCGCCGATGGCGCCCCGAGCGCGACCGGGCATGGGCGGTCGTTCAGCGGTTGTGACAGACCGACTCGATGTTGTTGCCGTCGGGATCGAGGACGAAGGCGCCGTAGTAGCCGGGGTGGTAGTGCCGCTCGCCCGGCGCGCCGTTGTCGCGGAAGCCCGCTGCGGTCGCGACGCGATGGAACTCGTCCACGCTCGCATTGTCATGCGCCGCGAATGCGATGTGCAGGTTCTCCGTCGGGTCGCCCTGGGTGAGCCAGAGGCTACCGCCGCGGGCGCCGAGCCCCACCCACTCGTCACCGTCCGGTTCGTTTCCGGTTGCCCACACGCCACGGCCGAGCGGCTCGAGGACGGTCTCGTAGAAATGCCGCGCGGCGCCGAGATCATGGACGCGGATGAAGACGTGGTCGATCATGTTCGGCGTCTCGAAACCATGGTGGACGGCCTCGATGTTGTTCCCGGCCGGATCGAGCACGAAGGCCCCGTAGTAGTCCTCGTGGTACTTCGGCCGAGGGCCGGGCGGCCCGTTGTCCTGGAAGCCCGCCTCGGTGGCGGCGCGCCAGAACGCGTCAACCGCGTCGGTCGAGCCGGCGGCTACCGCGACGTGCGCACGCCGGGTCACGGGCCGGTCCTCGCCCGCGATCGCAACCGACAGGTCGCCCCATTCGAAGAAGTGGCTGTCGGTCTCAGGCTCGCCGAAGCCGAGAGGCTCGAGTGCCGCCTCGTAGAACTTGTGCGCCTCGTCCAGGTCAGGGACGCGGATCGTGACGTGGTCGAACACCCCAGGGGACCCTACTTCGATAGCGTCTCCCGCATGGCCAACGCGACCCTGCACACGAACCACGGCGCGATCGAGATCGAGCTCCACGAGGCCGACGCGCCCAAGACCGTCGGGAACTTCACCAAGCTCGCCGGTGAGGGCTTCTTCGACGGGCTGATCTTCCACCGCGTCATCCCGGACTTCATGGTCCAGGGCGGCGACCCCGAGGGCACTGGAACGGGCGGGCCCGGCTACACGTTCGAGGACGAGTTCAATCAGCATCCCGTCGCCCGCGGCGCGCTCGCGATGGCGAACTCCGGCCCGAACACGAACGGCAGCCAGTTCTTCATCGTCACCGCCGATGCCTGTCCGTGGCTCGACGGGAAGCACACCGTCTTCGGGCAAGTGACGAGCGGGATGGACGTCGTCGACGCGATCTCGAGCCTGCCGCGAGACGCGCGGGACAAGCCTCGCGAGGACGCGGTCATCGAACGGGTCGAGCTGGCCGTCAGCTAGGGCAGCAAGACGTACAGACCGAGGAAGGCGCGCGCCTGCGGCGTGTCCAGGCGGTAGTCCACGTTCGTCGCCTTGCAAACGGCGTCGCCCGTGATCGTGATCGACACTTGGCGATTCGTCCCCTCGATGAACTGGGGACCGCCGGAGTCTCCGTAGCAGGTGCCGCCGTCGCCGTGTGCCGGATTGCCCGACAGCTTGAGCCAGACGTCGGTGAGCGAGTTGAACCCACCGGTCGCGACGCGCCGCTCGCCGGTGAAGAGGAACACATGGCCGCCAGGGGCATTGGCCGGCTCCTGGTCGCCGTAACCGACCGATGTGAACCGGGTGCCGTTCAGCAGCTTCTGCTTCTTCAGTTGATCGAGCAGACCGGCAGCCGGAAGGTCCACGGGCAAGATGTCTGTGATCGAGTCTTGGAAAGTAACGACGGCAATGTCCTCGGGATCGGATGTGCGCTGGTTGTACAGCGGATTCGTGTGCATAACGCCGCCGGGATACACCTGCGAAGAGCCTGCCGTATAGGTCGAATCGAAGCTGACACCGACGTCTGTGATCCCTAGGCTCTGCAGATAGGCGGTGCAGTGTGATGCCGTCAGGAAGACGTTCTTCGAGATCAAGGTGCCCGAGCAAACGATCTTGTAAGACTTTAGCGGCGAACTACGAGCGACGAGCGCACCCGTGCTCGGATGGCCGTTTCCGTCCGGCTCGCCGTACGTGATCGCGTACGCGCCGGTGGCACCGAACACGGCGATAAAGAGGACTAGAAGAAGGAGCGGCTTCTTCACAGCACCCATCGTAGCCCGGTTTCACCGAATTTCAAGCACGATACGTACGATTTCGGTGTGATCCTGGAGAACGGCGTCATCCGGACGATGGACCCTGCACTGCCGGAAGCGGCTGCGCTCGCGATCGCGGGGGACCGAATCGCCGGCGGCGTCGGCACGCACGAGACGGCGCTCGCGAGCCCGGAGCGGATCGATCTGCGCGGCCGGTGCGTCCTGCCCGGGTTCACCGATTCGCACGTCCATTTCCTGCTCTGGTCGCTCGCTCAGGACGAGGTTCAGCTCAAGGGTGCGCAGACGCTCGAGGAGGCGGTCGCGCGGGTCGCCGAGGCAGCGGCCCAGGCCCCGCGTGGGGCGTGGGTCCGCGGCAGCGGCTGGAGAAGCGGCGACTGGTCGCCTTCCGTCGAGCCGACGAAGGAGGACCTGGACGCAGTCGCGCCCGATTCTCCGGTCGCGCTGATCGCGCGCGACGGCCACTCCCTGTGGCTGAACTCCGCGGCGCTCGCCTCGGCTGACGGCGATCTCCAGGTCGACGGCGGCGTGGTCGAGAGAGACGAGTCGGGCGATCCGACCGGAGTCCTGCGCGAAGAGTCCGCCTGGGAGTTCCGCAGGGAACGCGTGCTGGCGGCGATCTCCGACGACGCGTGGGTCGAGCTGATGCGCCCTGCGCTGCGGCTGGCAGCGTCGCGCGGCGTCACCGCGATTCACGACAAGGACGGCTGGCTCGGCGCGCTCCCGCGCTTCCAGCGGCTCCGCCGGGAGGACGCGCTGCCCCTTCGCGTCTGGCAATCCCTTCCCGCCGCCATGCTGGACGAAATCGCGGCAGTGGGTCTTTCGTCCGGGCTCGGGGACAACTACCTGCGGGTCGGCTACATCAAGGCGTTCATGGACGGGACGCTCGGGTCGGAGACGGCGCGACTGCTCGACGGCTCGGGCGTCGAGATCACCAGCCGGGACGAGCTCGCCGACATCGTCCGGCGGGCCGCGGCCGCCGGCTTCCCAGTCGCCGTCCACGCGATCGGCGATCTCGCCAACCGCGAGGCGCTCGACGCGTTCGAGGAAACACGCGAGCTGTGGGCTCCGCTCGGCCTGCGGCACCGGATCGAGCACGCCCAGTTGCTGGCCTGGGAGGACGTCCCGCGGTTCTCCGCCGTCGGCGTCGCCGCCTCGGTGCAGTTCAGCCACGGGCCGTCGGACCGCGACCTCGCCGACCGCATCTGGGCGGGGATGGCGGAGCGCTCGTACGCCTACCGGTCGCTCTGGGATGCGGGCACGCTGGTCGCGAACGGCTCCGACGCACCCGTCGAGGAGCTCGATCCGCTCGCGGGCATCTGCGCCGGCGTCCTGCGAACGCTCGACGATCGCCCGGCCTGGCATCGCGAGCAGGCGCTCACGGTCGAGCAGGCGCTGCAGGCGACGACGGTCAACCCGGCCTGGCTCACCGGGGACGAGCGGCGGCGAGGCAAGCTCCTGCCCGGGTACCTCGCGGATCTGGTCGTCCTCGACCGCGATCCGCTGTCGTGCGAGCCCGGGGAGCTGCCGGAGATCTCGATCGTGGCCACGATGTGCGGGGGACGCTGGACGCACAACCCGCCCCCATGGGACTAGCACCTGTGGACGCGGTGCCAGGCACGCTTGAGGGTGGTCGAGGGTTGGGGATTTGTCGCGATTCACGAGCTGATTTCGAGGCCTGGACTGAGAACCAGCGTGCTCGCATCTCGACGCCGCCTGGGACGCTCGACGAGGGCGGGGCGCTACGCGCGTCCAGCGGGGACTAGAGACTGTGGACGAGGTGCCAGGCACCCTTGAGGGTGGTCGAGGGTTGGTGGACGAGGTGCCAGGCACCCTTGAGGGTGGTCGAGGGTTGGCGATCCGGCCGGCGCGCCCGGACGACCTCGAGTCGCTGCTCACGATCCAGCGCGCCGCATCGACGACCGCGTTCGCGCACATCTTCCCGCCCGAGCGCTATCCCTTCCCCGACGACGCGGTGCGGGAGGAGTGGCGTGAGGCGCTCGGCGCCGACGAGATCGAGATCCACGTCGCGGACGCGGACGGGGAGCCGGTGGGCGTGGTGACCGTCGATCGCGATCTTCTCGGCCAGCTGTACGTTCTTCCCGGCCGCCAGGGCTCGGGCGTCGGCTCGACCTTGCACGACCTGGCACTCGAGCGGCTACGCGCCAGAGGCCACTCCCGCGCCCGGCTCTGGTGCCTGACGGAGAACTGGGACGCCCGTCGCTTCTACGAGCGGCGGGGCTGGACGCTCACCGACGTGACCAGGGCCGTCCCCTTCCCGCCGAACCCGATCGACGTGCAGTACGCGCGCGAGCTATAGCTCGGCCCAGGCGCGAAAGAGCTCCTTCGCCGCCTCCACTCCGAGCGGCAGATACTCGAGCAGCAGGCGCTCGTTCGGCGCGTGCGCGTTGGCCCCGGGGATCGAGAATCCCGTCACGATCGTCGGAATCCCCTTCTGCTCGAGCGCAGGGACGATCGGGAGCGTCCCGCCCGAGCGGACGAGCAGGGGGCGGGCGCCGATGACACGTTCGAACGCCTCCTGGCCGAGCTCGATCGCCCGCGAGTCGGGCGCGACAAGCCCCGGATCGGCGGTGGAACCGAGCGCCACCTCGACATCGGCGCCGGCCGGCGCAGCCTCGCGAAGCAGCCGCTCGAAGGCGGGAGCGATCTCGTCGACGCTCTGCCCGGGCGCGAGGCGAATCGACACGTTGGCCTCGGCGAAGACCGGCAGCACCGTCTTCGTCAGGTGCGGCTCTCCGCCGGCGATGCCGTGGACGTCGACCGACGGCTCGCCCCAGGTGCGGAGATAGAACTCCTCCGCTGCGCGCCCGTCAGCGGGACGCGCACCCGACTGAGAGAGCTCGACGTCCCCCGGCGTCAACGAGGCCCAGTCGGACAGCTCCTCGGCCGTGATCTCGGCCACGCCGGCGCGGAGAGGCTCGGGGACGCGCCCGTCGCGCGGTAGGACCCCCGAGAGCGTCTGCATGAGCGCGTGCAGCGAGTTCATCGCGGCTCCGCCCATTAGCCCCGAGTGCAGATCCTGGGCGCCCGTCCTGACGCGAACGTGGAAGTAGCACATCCCGCGCGTCGCGATGTAGAACGCAGGGACGCCGCGCGCGAGCATGCCCGCGTCGAAGATGACGCACGCATCCGCTCCACGCTCGTCGGCGGCGAGGAAGTCGACGATCGAGTGGCCGCCGGTCTCCTCCTCGCCGTCGCACGCGAAGCGGAGGTTGACCGGGAGCTCGCCGGACGCGGCGAGAAGCTCGGCAGCCTTGAGGAGCATGTAGAGCTGGCCCTTGTCGTCGACGACGCCGCGCGCGACCAGGTACTCGTCGTGCACCGTCGGCTCGAACGGGCCGCTGTCCCAGAGGTCGAGCGGCGCCGGAGGCTGGACGTCGAAGTGGCCGTAGCAGAGGACGGTCGGAGCGCTGACGTTCGCGCTCGCCCGGATCTCGCCGACGGCCAGCGGCTGACCCTCCCAGTCGACGAGGTCGGCCTCACCTCCCGCCGCGCGAATCCGCTCGCACACCCAGTCACCGGCGCGGCGCACGTCCGGCGCGTGCGCGGAATCGGCGCTCACGCTGGGGATACGCAGGAACTCCGAGAGCTCGTCGACGAATGCCTGATTCATGCGGGAGAGTCTAGGAATTAGGCTCCGGACGTGCGCCGCTCCCTGCTCGTCGTGATCGCCGGACTCGCCCTCACGACCACGGCGCTGGCCGTCAATCCAAAATTCTGGATCACCGCGATCACGATCGGCGACGCGAATCTGCACTGGTCGCAGGCCGAGTACCGGTCGCTCTGGGGCAAGCCGGTCGTGACCGATCGGCTCGAGAACGGCTACACGCGCCTGACCTTCCCCCGCCGCGACATCGAGGTCTACTTCAAGCGTGGGATCCAGGGCGCGGTCGCGATCGTGACCTGGGACCGGCGTGACCGGACGCTCGACAGGATCGGCCCCTGCGCCACCGTCGCGGCGCTCCGGGCCGCCTACTCGGAAGCGAAGCCCGTCCGGCAGGGCGCACGTACGGTCGCGTACCGCCTCGGTCGCCTGATCTTCACCGCGGAGACGAAGCGGATCGGCGACGTCATGCTCGCGGTTCCCTCGGTTTCGCCGTACGTGGCGCTGAACGCGCCCGAGTGCGGGTAGGCCTCCGATGACCACACAGGCGTCTTCGCTCACCGGCCGCACTGCCTGGGCGCGCAGCCTCGGGCTTCCGCTCCGAGACTTCCTGCGCACCGAGTCGGGCGGGGCGGTCGTCCTGCTCGGCGCCGTGCTCGTCGCGCTCGTCTGGGCGAACGCCGGCGGAGGCTCGTACGAGACCTTCTGGCAGAAGGAGCTCTCGATCCACGTCGGCGGCGCGGGTGTCGCCGAGACGCTGCGCGGCTGGATCAACGACGGCCTGATGGTGTTCTTCTTCCTCGTCGCCGGGCTCGAAGCGCGGCGGGAGCTCGACATGGGCGAGCTCCGCCAGCGACGGCGGATCGCGCTTCCTCTGGTGGCGGCCGCCGGCGGGATGACCGTGCCGGTCCTGATCTTTCTCGCGTTCAACGCCGGTCACTCGAGCGCGGGCGGATGGGGTGCCGCCATGGCGACCGACACCGCGTTCGCCCTGGGCATGCTCGGGCTCGTCGCCGGCGGCTATCCCCGGCTGCGCACCTTCATCCTGACCCTTGCGGTCTTCGACGACCTGATCGCGCTCGTCGTGATCGCGACGGCGTACTCGAGCCAGGTCTCGTTCGGTGCGCTCGGTGCCGCCGTGGCCTTCTTCGCCGCGCTGCTCGCGCTCCGGGCCTTCGGCGTGCGCAACCTCCCGCTCACGATTGTTCTCGGATGCGCGACCTGGGTCGCGCTGCACGAGTCCGGGATCCATCCCACGGTGGGAGGACTGGCCCTGGGGCTGGCGCTGAGCGCCTATCCGCCAATGCGGACCGATCTCGAGCAGACGACGGCGCTCGCGCGCGAGTTCCGCGAGCAGCCGACCGCCGAGCTGGCCCGCGAGACCCAGCGCGGCATCACCGCGTCGATCTCGGCGAACGAGCAGGTCCAGCACGCGCTACACCCGTGGACGAGCTACGCGATCGTGCCGCTGTTCGCGCTCGCGAACGCCGGAACGCACATCAGCGGGGACATCCTCCGCCACGCAGCCACGTCGCCGATCACGCTCGGGATCATCGTCGCCTACGTAGTCGGAAAGCCCGTCGGCATCCTCGCCGCCTCGTGGCTCGCGACCCGGCGCCGGCTCGGCGGGCTCCAGCTTCCGGTCGGCTGGGCGACGCTCTTCGGCGGCGGCGCGATCGCGGGCATCGGCTTCACCGTCTCGCTGCTCGTCGCGACGCTCGCGTTCCACGGAGCGCAGCTGACCGAGGCGAAGCTCGGGATCCTCGGAGCCGCGATCGGCGCGACCGCGGTCGGCTCGCTCCTCTTCGGGGCGATGTCCCGGCTCCCTCCCCGGCTGCGGGCGCGGCTCGCGATCGGCAGAGCGGAACAGCTCGTCGACCTCGCGTTCCCGGTCGATCCCGACGAAGACCACATCCGCGGCCCGGCCGACGCGCCGGTGACGCTGGTCGAGTACGGCGACTTCGAGTGCCCCTATTGCGGACGCGCCGAGCCCGTCCTGCGCGAGCTCCTGGCCGAGTTCGGAGACGAGCTGCGCTTTGTCTTCCGCGACCTGCCCCTGTCGGACGTCCACCCACGCGCCCAGCTCGCAGCGGAGGCCGCAGAGGCCGCCGCGGCCCAGGGGAAGTTCTGGGAGATGCACGACATCCTCTTCGAGCACCAGGACGCGCTCACGCCGCAGGATCTCGTTCGCTACGCGGAGGAGATCGGGCTGGACGTCCCCCGGTTCCGCGACGAGCTGCGGCGCCGGGTGTACGCCCCCGGCGTGGCCGAGGACGTGACGGGCGCCGACGAGAGCAACGTGGCCGGGACGCCGACCTTCTTCGTCAACGGCCGGCGCCACCACGGCGCGTACGACGAAGAGAGCCTGGCCGCGGCGGTTCGCTCGGCCTGGGCGCGCAAGAGACTCGCGAACTGAGCGCTACGCGACGTCGCGGAGCTTCTGCGCGTCAGCGAGGGCGCGGAGCTTCTTCAGCGTGTGGTGCTCGATCTGGCGAATCCGCTCGCGGGTCACGTTGAACGCGCGGCCGACCTCGTCAAGTGTCAGCGGCGCACGTCCATCGAGGCCGTAGCGAAGCTGGATGACCTCGCGCTCTCGCTCGGAGAGCGTGCCGAGAATCTTCAGCAGGGCCTCGCGCCGCATCGTTGTGTCGGCCGCCTCGTCGGGCAGCGGCTCGGACTCGTCGGTGAGGAAGTGGCCGAACTCCGACTCCTCCTCGTCGCCGACCGGCTTCTCGAGCGAGACGGGAAGCTGCGCCGTGCGCCTGATCTGGGAGACGTCGTCGATCGTCATCTCGACGTCGATCGCGATCTCCGGCGTCGTCGGCTCGCGGCCGAGCTCGCCGCGAAGCTTCCGCTCGGAGCGGACGATCTTGTTCAGCTTCTCGACGATGTGCACCGGCATGCGGATCGTGCGCCCCTTGTCGGCGAGCGCGCGCGCGACGGCCTGCCGGATCCACCAGGTCGCGTAGGTGGAGAACTTGAACCCCTTGCGGTAGTCGAACTTCTCCGCAGCGCGCACGAGCCCGATCGTCCCCTCCTGGATCAGGTCGAGGAAGGGCAGGCCCTGGTTCCGGTACTTCTTCGCGATCGAGACGACCAGGCGGAGGTTGGCTTCCACCATCGTCTGCTTCGCGCCGTGATCACCGCGCTCGATCCGCTTGGCCAGCTCGACCTCCTGGGCTGCGGTCAGGAGATCGACGCGCCCGATGTCCTTCAGGAAGAGCTGGAGCGAGTCGGTGGAGATCTCGCGCTCGTCGACCTTGATCGCGACCGCCTCGACCTCGGTCGCCTGCGCCGCGTTCACGACCTCGATGTGGAGCTCTTCCAGCGCCGTGAAGAAGTCGTCGAGCTGACCGGCGTCCAGGTCGAGCTCGTCGAGCGCGAGGGCGATCTCTTCCGTGCTGAGCGACCCACTGACGCGACCGTTCTCGAGAAGCGCCTTGGCCTCGTCGGTCTCGAGCACGTCAGTGAGCGTTGCGCGACCTGCCGGCGCCTCGCTCCTCTCCTTCGTGTTCCCCCCAGTCCTCACAGAGGACGGAACTGTCGCACGCAGGGCGGACGGACGCCATAGGCCGTTCGGCCTATCTTGCGCGCCTGCAGGCCTATCTTGTCGGGGCGAGTTTCCGGAGGAAGACGGCGGCCTCGCGTGCCAGTGGCGAGCCCGGGTCGGCGGTCTCGGCCAGCCGAAGCTGACGCTTCCCCGCCTTCACCTCTCCGAGCCAGAGCAGCAGGAGGCCCAGATGGAAGCGGACGGTGGACGCGTGCGGGAAGCGGCGGGTCATCGGGCCGAGGCGGGAGAACGCCCGCTCGGGGTGATCCTTGTCGAAGCGGCCGACGGCGGCGGCCACCTGCGCGTCCGGATCGTCGGGAGCGCGGGCGGCGGCGGCGGCGAAGACTCGCTCGGCCGAGAGCGGGTGGCCGAGCCGCTGGAGCGCGATCCCGTACCAGA
This sequence comes from Actinomycetota bacterium, assembly GCA_013816275.1. Lineage (GTDB taxonomy): Bacteria > Actinomycetota > Thermoleophilia > Gaiellales > Gaiellaceae > JACDER01. Next base: position 11,444 of record JACDER010000002.1, read on the forward strand.
TCCTGCCTTGCACCGTGCGCAGGTTGGCCAGCTCGGCGAGTTGGCCCCTGGAATCCATGCTCACGAGGTGCGGGGCGGTGAAGCTCGGCACGAAGGTGGGCAGCCCGCCGTTGTAGCTGGGATGGAGGAGGTCGTCGGCCCGGACCGCGGACAGCGTGTCCGGCTCGGCCCGCCTGGCGTCCCGCCACGCCGACAGCGCCGCGCTACGGCGTCCGAGCCAGTAGAGGGCGACGCCGAGATGGAGTTGGACGAGGGAGCTCTTCGGATGACCTGCCGCGAGTTGGCCGAGCCGCTCGAGCGCCCCATGCGGCCACGAGGCAAACGCGGAGCCGACCTGCGCCTCCAGGGAGTCGTAGCGATCGAAGATCGGAGCGGCGCGCTCCGGCTTCCCGTGCGCGTAGAAGGACGCCGCGCGGCGGAGCGCGACCGCCTCGCGGTCGTCGCGGATCCCGAGATCCAGCTCCAGCGGGGGCCTCCCCTTTTCGCCGTTGGTGGGCGAGGAAGCGGCCCGGCCGTCTCCACCTGAGAAGACGACGACGGCCGCCACGGCGCCGATTGCCACGGCGGCTGAGATTCCCACAACCGCGTACACACGCGAGCGCTTGCTCACGAAACGACGATAGCCGTGGGGAGGCGCGCCATGGTTACCCTCTGACGCGTGGTAGTCGGCGACGACGTGCGGCGTGCCCTCGAGGAGCACGCGCGGGCGGAGTTGCCGAATGAGGCCTGCGGTCTCGTCGTCGTTCGCGGCGGAGAGGCGATTCGCTACGAGCGCGGCCGAAACGCCGCCGCCTCGCCGTACCGGTTCGAGCTCGAGGTCGACCCCGAGCTCTGGTTCCTGGAGGACGAGGGCTACGAGCTCGCCGTCTTCCACTCGCACCCATCCACGGCGGCACGTCCGTCCCGGACGGACGTCGAGCGGATCGGCCTCTGGGAGAGGCGGCCCTTCCTGATTCTCAGCGTGAGCTCGGGCGAGCTGGCCGGCTTCCGGATCTCCGGCGGCTCGGTACGGAAAGAGCCGCTTACGCGACCTTGAACGAACCGTGCATCTGCGTCTTGTGGGGCTCGCACCAGTAGTTGTACGTGCCCTTCTTCAGCGTCAGCTTGGCCCACGTCTTCGTGCCGAGGTAGCGAACCGGCGTCACCTTGTCCACGCCTGGCCCCTTGAGACGGAAGTTGTGCTCGGTCGAGCGGTCCTGGATCACGAACGTGTAGACGCCGGGCTTGAGGGTTTTCACCGGGACGAAGTTCGCCCTCTTGAGCATGATCGTGAACCCGGGGCCGACCTGGCCGTAGAGCTTCGTCACCTTGGTCTTGTGGGAGGCGGCCTGGGTGGCGCCGGCCGCGACCAGTGAGCCCGCCACGGCGAGCGCGAGGAGTGCGTATCGGAGTCGAGGCATCGCGCCAGGGTAGCGATACTGACCGAGTGCATGCGCCGGCAGGATGGGTCGAGCGGGACGGCGCGCTCGAGCGCGAGTTCCGCTTCACGGACTTCACCGAAGCGCTCGCCTTCGTGAACCGGGTCGGCGCCCTCGCGGAGTCCGAGAATCATCATCCCGACATCTCGGTTCACTGGAACCAGGTGACGCTCCGCTGGTGGACCCACGTGCGAGATTCGGTCACCGAGCGGGACTTCGAGCTGGCCGCCAGGACGAACGACCTGGCGGCAGAGCCCTAGCCTTCGGCCGCACGCTCCTCTGCGCCTACGGCCTCGCGATCCTCGTCCGGGAAGGTGACCGTCAGGCCTTGGATGCGCGTGCCTTCCACCTCGTCGATCTTGAAGCGGATCCCCCCGTGCTCGATCTCATCCCCCGCCTCGGGAGCGCGGCCGAGCTGCCCGAACACAAAGCCCGCGACCGTGTGGTAGTCCTCGTCGGGGAGCGTGGTCCCGAGCTGTTCGTTGAAGTCGTCGATCGGGAACGTTCCATGGATGCGGACCGTCCGGTCGTCGAGGCGCTCGATCGACTCGTCCGGCAGGTCGAACTCGTCCTCGATCTCGCCGACGATCTCCTCCAGCAGATCCTCGAGCGTCACGATCCCCTCCATCGCGCCGTACTCGTCGAGAACGATCGCCATGTGCTGGTTCTGGGAGCGGAATTCCGCGAGCAGGGCGGCGAGGTCCTTCGTCTCGGGAACCACGAAGGCGTCCCTGAGCAGCTCTTCGATCCTGACCTCGGCGATGCCTCGGTCCATCAGCGCCGCAAAGAGGTCCCGCACGTGGAGGATCCCCACGATCTCGTCCAGCGAGCCCCGGTACACCGGGTACCGGGTGTACGGCGAGTCCATGACGGCCTCGAGCGCTTCCTCCGACGGAAGGTCGATCGAGAGCGCGACCACCTCCGGCCTGTGGACCATCACGTCGGCGGCCTCCTTGTCGGCGAAGTCGAAGACCTTGTAGAGCATCTCCTGCTCCTCCTGCTCGATCTCCCCGTGCCGCTTCGAGCGGTCGAGCAGCATCTTCAGCTCGGCCTCGGAATGGACGTCGCCCTCGGCGCCCGGAGGCTCCATTCCCATCGCGTGCAGGATCTGCTCCGTCGCCCAGCGCAGGATCCAGATCAGCGGCTTGAACAGGATGAAGAAGCCGCGCACTGGGCCCGAGACGGCGAGCGCGACGCGGTCCGAATACCTGAGCGCGATCCCCTTGGGGACGAGCTCGCCGATCACGACGTGGAAGAAGGTGATGATCAGGAAGGCGAAGGTGAACGAGAGCGCGGTGGCAAGGAACGGGTCGAACAGGTTGGCGAGCACGGGCTCTCCGACGGCGCCGATGCCCAGAGAGGTCAGGGTCACGCCGAGCTGCATCGCGGCGATGAAGCGCGGCGGGTCGGTCGTGATGCCCATGACCGCGCGGGCGCTGCGGTTGCCCTGCTCCTCCAGCTCGCGGATGCGCGTTCGGCGCGCCGTCACGAGGCCGTACTCCGCCGCCACGAAGAATCCGTTCAGCAGGATCAGCGCCGCGACGGCGAGCAGTTCGAGGAAGGTGGTCACGTCAAATCCCCGCCGGGCGGACGTCTAGGAATGTCTTCGTCGTCCAACAGGATCTAGGCCGCAGTATAGGTAACGGGTGTGACGTCTCCTTGCCGCGCGCCGTCGCCGGTAGCGACGAGGCGATCGAGATGCGCCAGCGTCTCGGCGACCGCAAAACGGCGCGGTGACGGGCCGAGGTTCCCTGGGAAGAGATCGAGCGAGATCTCGTAGCCCGTGCGCGGGTCAGATCCGAGCGCGTCGCTCGTCGCCGCGAGCCGCTCGTGGTGATGCTCGAGGATCTCGCGCGCGCGGCCTGCCGGATCGTGCATCGGCTCACCGTGCGAGGGAAGCGCGAGCCTGGGAGCGAGCCGCACGGTCCGCTCGAGCGACGAGAGGTAGGCGCCGAGAGGATCCGGTGATGACTCGGGGTAGACGCCGACGGCCGGCGTGATGTCCGGGAGGAGATGGTCGCCCGTGAGCAAGACCCCCTCGCGCAGAAAGCCGACGTGGCCGTCGGCGTGGCCCGGGAGCGCGACGACCTCCCAGGCGTCGACCGAGTCGCCGTCGTCGAGGAGCCGCGGATCGCGCGCGAAGTGGATCAGCGGGAGGGCCTCGCGGTCTCGCTCGAGCATCGTGTCGACCATCTCGGCGGGCACGCCGTTTCGCCGGAACCAGTCCGCGATCCGTTCCGGCCAGCCCGGATCCCCCCAGACGAGCTCGCACTGCTCGTAGTCCAGCCGGCCCTGAAAGAGAGGCGCGCCGGTGACGGCGGCCGCGATCTCGCCTCCCCAGACGTGGTCGGGATGGAAATGCGTGATCACGATCGCGTCGATCGGCTCTCCGAGCTCGGCGCGAAAGAACTCCTCGAGCCCTGGGAGCGCAAGCCCCGTATCGACCAGAAGCCTCCCTTCGTCTCCTTCGACCACGTAGCAGTGGACGTGGCCCGGCCTGACCGGGAGCTGGATCGTGAGGCGCGCGATTCCGGGCTCGATCTCCTGCATGAGGTCATTGTTGTATACGAACATCTGTTCGTATAATGGAGCTGTGCGCACCGAGTACCGCGAAGAGCCGTGCAAGTCCGCGCTCAACCGCGTGCGGGGAATGATGTTCGACTGGTCGCTCAACCCCTACATGGGCTGCGTCCACCAGTGCACGTTCTGTTACGTCCGCGCGTTCGAGCTGCGAGCCGACCGGCCGTATGACGACCGCTACGGCACGTCGATCCGCGTCAAGGTCAACGTCGCGGAGGTGCTGCGCCGCGAGCTCGCACGCGCGAGCTGGAAGCACGAGACCGTCGCGATCGGCGCGGCGACCGATCCGTACCAGCCCGCGGAGGGCCGCTACCGGCTGACGCGCGCGTGCATCGAGGCGCTATCGGACGCGCACAACCCGTTCGACATCATCACCCGCGGCCCGCTGATCCTCCGGGACCTGGACGTGCTGCAGGAGGCCGCAAGGCGGGCGAACGTGCGAGTGACCTTCTCTGTCCCGACGCTCGACGAGCGCGTCTGGCGGACGACCGAGCCGGGAACGGCGCCGCCGCGGCAGCGGCTCCGAGTGCTGAAGCAGCTCGTGGAAGGCGGGATCGACGCCGCCGTCGGGATGGCGCCCATCCTCCCGGGCATCTCGGACAAGCCGGAGCTGCTGCGCGAGGTGGTCAAGGCCGCACGTGAGGCCGGCGCCACCGGCGTGTGGGCCAACGTGCTCAACCTGCGGCCGGGCACCCGCAAGCACTTCCTCGAGCATCTGGCGGAGGACTGGCCCGAGGAGGCGGAGCGCTACGAGCGTCTCTATGCGCGGCGCGCGTACCTCGGAAAGGACGTGTCCGGGCCGGTGCAGGCGACGATCGCGGAGCTCAAGCGCGAGTACGGCGTGTCGGACCGGCGCAAGACGAGGCTCACTCCAGCTCCCGAGCCCGAGCAACTCGAGCTCGCTGTCTAAATAGAATGGCGCCATGGCGGAGAACGGCTATCTCCTGTTCGTGTGGAAGTCGAGCGGCTACGAGCTCGAGGAGCGCTCCGGCGAACCGCCGAAGCCTGGCGAGCGGGTCGAGGTCGGCGAGGAGACCCAGTGGGTGTCCAAGGTCGCAGCTTCGCCGCTCCCCGGCGACTCTCGCCTGTGCGTGTACCTACAGGCTGCTTAGGGCTTCTGCGGCCGTGAGGCCGAGCACCAGCGCGGCGGCGAGGCCGCTCGCGTAGCCGCCGACCGCGATCCCCCCTACGTCTACCCCCGCGGCGAACAGACCGTCGATCGGCGCGCCGTCGGCGCCCAGCACCCGCGCGCGATCGTCCACCCTCAGACCCCCAACCGTGTGCGTGATCCCGGCGGCGACGTGCACGGCGTACCGGTACGAGTCGGGCAGGTCGAAGCCGAGCTCCGGGGCCGTCAGCACGGCTCCCCCGGAGTCGCGTGCAGCTTCGATCATCTCCGACACGCTGCGCCCGCGAATCCGGACGTCCAGCGTCGGGTCGTCCACGACATACCACGCCCGCCCGCCCGGCTGGCGCGCGATCGCCTGGACGAGATCGGTCTCCGCCCACGAGATCGGATCGGGCGCGAACTCCTCTCCATCCTCGTTCAGCACCAGCGCGTAGCTCCCGTAGAGCTGGGCCAGCTCGACGAATTTCTCCTCCGGCACGCGTGCGGGAGGAGCAGGCATCGCGCGCCCGTAGAACTCGTCGAGCCCGGCCGAGAGCGCGGCTCCGCGGGCTAGCCCGATACGCAGGCCGTCTCCGGCGCTCCAGGGATTCGCGCGCAGGAGAACGGGCTCGCCGGTGATGTGACGCTTGACGAGCTCGGAGTCGCCCTGGAATCCTCCGGTCGCTAGGAGCAGCGCCTCGCCCGTCTCAGAAAGCGGCTCTCCGAGCCTGATCTCGCCCGCCGCACCGACGAGCACGTCCGTCAGCCCCTTCGGGTCGAACCGCTTCCCGATCGTGCGGGGATTCCCGGTCTCCCCCCAGACGACCGGAGCGCCCAGCGACTCGAGCCAGGCGAGCGCCTCGTCGAGCCGCTCGACGATCAGCTCCTGGAGGAGCGGGTCTCCTCCCGGGCACTCGGCGCGGAAGTCCTCGAGCGAGCGGTAGCGCCAGACGACGCAGCTCGATAGCAGCATCGATCCGCCGGGCCGGTCGCCCTTCTCGAACACGACGGGATCGGCACCGAGCTCGCGCGCGCGGGCGGCCGCGCAGAGGCCCGCCATGCCCGCGCCGGCGATATGGATCGCGCGACTCAGGTCAGAGCGAAGCCGGGTTTGTGCTCGACATACTCGAGCTTGACGCGCTCGGGACCGAAGACGAAAACGGCGTAAGTGTTGGCGGCGTCCACGACCTTGTCGATCTCCACACCGAGCTCCTTCGCCTCGTCGATGTGGTCTGCCGCCGACTCCACGCGCATGGCCAGGTGGTTGAGCAAAGGACGCGCGGGCATGGCGGCGGTGCCGGGGTGGAACTCGACGAACGCGCCGCCGACCTCGACCCGGTTGGCGCCCGACGGGCCGGGCTCGGCCGCGGAAAACCCGAGCGGAACGTAGGCAGCCGCGGTCTCCTCGGGATCCGCGGAGTAGAGCGCGACGTGATCGAGGTCGTATTCGACCGCCGTGTCCGCCTCGACGAGCCCGAGGCGCAATCCCTCATGGACGTCGAAGTACGCCTCCCCGTCTCGCGGGCGCTCGAGCTTGACGCCGTCGGAAAGCTCGGAGAGCGCGTTCTCGAGGTCGGAGACCCGGAGCGCGACGTGCTTGAGGGGGCCCGGCTCGCGAGGCCCGTCCTCGGCGAAGAGCGTCATCTTCCCGCGACGCGCGTCGGAGCCGACCAGGGTGAAGTCGTCCGTCCGGTCGACAACATGCATGCCCACGCGGGCGGTGAGGAAGTCGGCGATCCGGTCGCGGTCCGCGACCCAGAGGGCCACGTGGTCGAGGGTCTCGGGCCGCATCGCCCTGGAGCATAGATACACGGGAGAGGTCTGGGACCCCTCCGGCGTATTGATCTACTTACGCCGGTCGACGGCGCGCTGCAGCTGGGCCTTGTTCATTTTCGAGCGACCGGAGATGTTCATCCGCTTCGCCTCGTTGTAGAGCTGCTCCTTCGTCCGGCCGCGCTCTCTGTTCGTGCCGGACCTGAGCCCGCCGCGCCGGCCGGACGAGATGTCCTGGCGGGACGTGCGCGATGATTCACGAGCCTCGCCGCTCCGCGCGCGCTCCTTGTTGACCGTACGGGCGGCGATCTCCTTGGCCCTCTTCGTGGAGGCTCCGCTCTTCTTCGCACTGTCCTTGATGTGCTCGTACTGCCGTTCTCGTTTGTTGCTCCAGGCCTTCTGCGGCATCTGAACCTCCTTGTGTTGCCGTGTCAGATGGGCATGCCCGTTCCGTGTCGTCATCAATCGCGCCGGCTGGCGTAAATCGGCACGAAATCGGCGCAGCTTCGGGCGATTTGCCCCGGTAGGCTCGGCCTCGGGAGGAGGGCGGACGGACTCCCCGCCCAGGGTGGGGAGTGTGGAGCGGCCTTCTCTGAAGAAGCCGGCGGACCCGCCGATTTCCCTTCCGCGCCGATAGTCGAAGCTACGGTGGAGTCCCTTACCGCGCGTTGGGCCGGCTCGTAAACGGTGGCCATCCCACAGCGGACGTACTGGAACAATCGGCCGCGGCAACGGCGTTAGCAGATTCTCGTAATGCGCGAACGCGGAGGTGGAAGCGAGCGACCAAGCTCGTGGAGTCCACGGCTTCCGCACGCCGAACCGTCAGTCCGTAGCGCATCGGGCCGAGCCTTACGATCTTCTCGTACTTTGGCTGGCTCAGCCGTCGCCCGAAGCGGAAATCACTCGCCGTCACACCGAAAAGATTACTCGGCTACGGCTCAGGTCTCGAGCGGCGGGTTCTGGACGTTGTGCTCGGTGGCGTAGGCGTCCACGAGCGTGTTGATCGCGTCGAACCCCTGGTCGTACGCGTAGTTGATCTTCACGAAGGGCTCCCACTTGTCGGGGAGCGCATCCTCCGGAAAGATCGCGTCGACCGGGCATTCCGGTTCGCATGCACCGCAGTCGATGCACTCCTCCGGATCGATCACGAGGATCCGACCCGCCTCGTGGATGCAGTCGACCGGGCAGACGTCGACGCAGGATAGG
>JACDER010000123.1 GCA_013816275.1 Actinomycetota bacterium
GCTCTACTCGCCGGTCGAGGCCGTCCGGACGCTCAAGGATCTCGAGACCGCGGGCTTCGACGAAGCAGTAGAGGTGCACTTCCGGCTCGGGCTCAATGTCCGCCATGCCGAGCAGCAGCTGCGCGGCACGCTCATGCTCCCGCACGGCACCGGGCGTGACGTCCGCATCGCCGTGTTCGCGGAGGGTGAGAAGGCGAAGGAGGCGCAGGAAGCCGGAGCCGACATCGTCGGCTCGGCCGATCTCGCGACTCAGATCGAGGGCGGCTTCGACGACTTCGACGTCGCGATCGCGACCCCCGACCAGATGGGAGTCGTCGGCAAGCTGGGTCGCATCCTCGGCCCCCGCGGGAAGATGCCGAATCCCAAGACCGGCACGGTCACGATGGACGTCGCGAAGGCGGTCCGCGAGTCCAAGGCGGGCAAGCTCGAGTACCGCACCGACCGCGGCGCGAACGTCCACGTCGTGATCGGCAAGAAGAGCTTCGACGAGCGGCAGCTGGTCGAGAACTACGCGGCGCTCGTCGAGGAGATCGTCCGCGCCAAGCCTTCGGCCGCGAAGGGCCGCTACATCCGAACCGTCACGCTGACCAGTACCATGGGGCCCGGTCTGCACGTCGATCCGGCTGCGACCAGAGGAATCGTCGAAGAACTGGAGGAAGAGGCAGCAGCAGTTCCCGCCTAACCCGCTCGTCGCCATAGACAACTGGCAGCGCGCGCGCTCTGGAAAGTGCACGCGCAGAAGCCCAGTCGAGGCGGCCGATAGGTCTCTCTATTGGCCCGCCTCTGCGCGGGTTTTTCATTGCCTGGAGGACACCGAAATGCTGAAGAAGGACAAGGAGAGAATCGTCGCGGAGCTGGCCGATCGCCTGCGCTCGTCGCAGTCGCTGATCGTGACCGACTACCGCGGTCTGTCGGTCAAGGAGATCGACGACCTGCGCAGCAAGCTGCTCGAGCACGGCGTCCGCTACACGGTCGTGAAGAACACGCTGACCAGGCTCGCGGCCGAGCAGGCCGGCGAGAAGGAGCTCCTCGAGCTCCTCGACGGCCCGACCGCGATCGCGTTCCTCGAGCCCGACGCCGATCCGGCGGCGGCCGCCAAGGTTCTCAACGACATCGCCGGGACGAGCAAGATTCTCGTCATCCGCGGCGGGGTGCTCGAGGGCCAGACGATCACCGAGGCCGACGTCAAAAACCTGGCCTCGCTCCCACCGACCGATGTGCTCCGCGCCCAGCTCGCCGGCGCCCTGGCCGCGCCGCTCGCGACCATCGTCGGACTGTTCACCGCGCCGCTTCGCGACCTCGTCGGCGTGATCGACGCGCGCATCAGGCAGCTCGAGGAGCAGGGCGAGGGTGCCCCGCCCGAGCCGGAGCCCGAAGCCGCGGCAGAGCACGAAGCCGTGGCAGAGCCCGAGGCCGCGGAAGAGCCCGAGGCCTCCGCTGAAGAGCCCGAGGCCGCGGCAGAACCCGAACCAGAACAGCAACCAGAGGCAAAAGCCGAACCGCAGGAGGAGGAGTAATGGCAACCGATACCGCGAAGCTCGTCGACGAGCTCGGGAAGATGACCGTGCTCGAGCTCGTCGAGCTGAAGAACGCGCTCGAGGAGGAGTGGGGCGTCACCGCCGCTGCTCCGATCGCAGTCGCCGCGCCCGGCGCGATGCCGGCGGGTGGTGACGGTGCCGCCGCCGAGGAGCAGACGGCGTTCGACGTCGTGCTCACCGGAGCGGGAGACAAGAAGATCCAGGTGATCAAGGTCGTCCGCGCGATCACGGGCCTCGGCCTCAAGGAGGCCAAGGACCTGGTCGACGGCGCGCCGAACGCCGTCAAGGAAGGCGTGGACCAGGAAGAGGCCGACTCGATCAAGGGTCAGCTGGAAGAAGCCGGCGCAAGCGTCGAGGTCAAGTAGTTCGCGGCAGGGCCGGGCTTTGCTCGGCCCTGCTCACGAGGTCTCCATGGCAAGAAGTAGTTTCGTAGGTCGTCGCGGGGCCGGGCTTTGCTCGGCTCCGCTCAGGCCGCTGCCCACGTCCCTCGCTGGGAATAAGGCGCCCTCCTCGGGCGTTTGATATTCTCGAAACCACTTCCGGCGCGAGCGTCTCGCCGCCGCTTGCGCTGCAGAGGGTCGTTCCGCTATCCTTAGGGGTTCGGCCCAGTCGTACGTCCGTCCGCACGCCCGCATCCATCGCCCGCACCCATTTCCAAGCGCCGTTAAGGGAGGCTGCATCACTTGACCACCAAGGTTGGCGCGCCGCGCGCGCGTAAGAGTTTCTCTCGCCTCAAGCACGTTCTCGACCTCCCCAACCTGATCGACATCCAGAAGGCCTCCTTCGACTGGTTCATTCACGAGGGCCTTCGCGAGACGATCGACGACATCTCGCCGATCGAGGACTACACCGGCACGCTCGCGGTGGAATTCGGCGAGTACTGGTTCGGGGAGCCGCAGTTCACGATCACGGAGTGCCGCGAGAAGGACCTGACCTACCAGGTTCCGCTCTCGATGACCGTCCGGTTCGTCAACAAGGACACCGGCGAGATCCGCGAGCAGACGGTCTTCATGGGGGACTTCCCGATGATGACCGAGTGGGGCACATTCATCATCAACGGGACGGAGCGCGTGATCGTCACGCAGCTCGTCCGGTCGCCGGGCGCCTATCTCATGGAGCCGAAGGACCCGGCCAAGCAGGTCTTCACCGCGAACCTGATGCCGTCACGCGGATCGTGGCTCGAGCTGGAGATCGACAAGAAGGGCGTCGTCTATACGCGGATCGACCGGAAGCGGAAGCTCCCGATCACGACGCTGCTGCGGGCGCTGCCCGAGGAGGACCCGTCGACCGGCTTCAAGCTCGACACCAGCACGAACGAGGCCATCCTCAAGCTGTTCAACAACTCGATCTTCATCGTCAACACGCTCGAGAAGGACATCTCCACGCGGGAGGAGGAGGCCCTGATCGAGGTGTTCAAGAAGCAGCGGCCGGGCGAGCCGCCGACGCTCGACAACGCCCGGAACCTTCTGCGCGCGCTCTTCTTCGATCCCAAGCGCTACGACCTGACCAAGGTCGGCCGCTACAAGCTGAATCAGCGGCTCGGTGTGGACGTCCCCGAAGACACGCGGGTGCTGACCACCCAGGACATCCTCTCGCTCGTCCAGAAGCTGGTCGATCTTCCCCAGCAGCTCGGCGTCGACATCGAGTCGAAGGACTTCGCCGCCGACGCGGCCGGCCTCCCGCGCGATCCGATCCGCGGTGAGCTCGACGAGTACGAGCACTTCGGCAACCGCCGGCTCCGGACGGTCGGGGAGCTGATCCAGGAAGCGTTCCGCGTCGGGCTGTACCGGATGGAGCGCGTCGTCCGCGAGCGGATGACGACCGAGGACGTCGACGCGATCACGCCGCAGACGATCATCAACATCCGCCCGGTCGTGGCCGCGCTGAAGGAGTTCTTCGGCTCGTCGCAGCTGTCGCAGTTCATGCAGCAGACGAACTCGCTCGACGGCCTCACGCACCGCCGCCGCCTGTCGGCGCTCGGCGCGGGGGGTCTCACCCGCGAGCGCGCCCCGATCGAGGTGCGCGACGTGCACCCGACCCACTACGGGCGGATGTGCCCGATCGAGACTCCCGAGGGCCCGAACATCGGCCTGATCGGATCGCTCGCGTCCTACGCGACCGTGTCCCAGTTCGGCTTCGTTCAGACGCCCTACCGCGTGGTCAACAACGGCAAGGTCAGCGACGAGATCATCTACCTGGACGCGGCCGAGGAGGCGCAGTACACCATCGCGCAGGCCTCGGAGCGAATCGACGACAAGGGTAAGTTCCTGCACGCCCAGGTTCTGTGCCGGTCCCGCGAGGGCGAGGCGGTCACGGCGACGCCGAAGGACGTCGACTACATGGACGTCGACCCGGCGCAGATCGTCTCCATCGCGACGGCGCTGATCCCGTTCCTCGAGCACAACGACGCGAACCGCGCGCTGATGGGCGCGAACATGCAGCGGCAGGCCGTGCCGCTGATGATCACCCAGGCGCCGCTGGTCGGCACCGGGGTCGAGTACCGCGCGGCGATCGACTCGGGCGACGTCATCCTGGCCAAGCGCGCCGGGCAGATCGTCGACGTCGACGCGGAGCGGATCGTGGTCGAGACGCGGGACGGCAAGGACGAATACCCGCTGACGAAGTTCATGCGCTCGAACCAGGGCACGCTCATCCACCACAAGCCGATCGTGGCCCTGAACGAGCGGGTCTCCACCGACCAGGTGCTCGCGGACGGCTCCTCGACTGACGATGGCGAGCTTGCGCTCGGTGCGAACCTGCTGTGCGCGTTCATGCCGTTCGAGGGCTACAACTTCGAGGACGCGATCGTGATCTCGGAACGGCTCGTCAAGGAAGACGTGCTCTCCTCGATCCACATCCACGAGTACGAGATCGACGCGCGCTCGACCAAGCTGGGCGACGAGGAGATCACGCGGGACATCCCCAACCGCTCGGAGGAGTCGCTGCGCGACCTCGACGAGCGCGGGATCGTCCGCATCGGGGCCGAGGTCGGCTCCGGCGACCTGCTCGTCGGCAAGGTCACCCCGAAGGGCGAGACCGAGCTGACCGCGGAGGAGAAGCTGATCCGCGCGATCTTCAAGGAGAAGGCACGCGAAGTCCGCGACACGTCGCTCAAGGTCCCGCACGGCGAGGGCGGCAAGGTCATCGACGTCAAGACGTTCTCGCGCGACAACGGGGACGACCTGTCACCCGGCGTGAACGAGCTCGTCCGCGTCTACGTCGCGAAGAAGCGCAAGATCGCCGAGGGCGACAAGCTCGCCGGCCGCCACGGGAACAAGGGCGTCATCGCGAAGATCGTGCCCGAGGAGGACATGCCGTTCCTCGAGGACGGCCGGCCCGTCGACATCCTGCTGAACCCGCTCGGCGTGCCGAGCCGGATGAACATCGGCCAGATCCTCGAGACGCATCTGGGCTGGGCGTGCGCGCACGGCGTGTTCACGGAGGATGGGAAGCCGAACGGTCCGACGCCGGTTGCCTCTCCCGTGTTCGACGGCGCGACGCCGCTCGATGTGGACGAGGCTCTTGTCGAATGGACGAAGCAGAACCCCGCCTCGCCGATCAAGTTCATCGTCGATCCTAAGCGGCCCGCCGGCCGGCGCTGCTCCGGCAAGGCGCGGCTGTTCGACGGACGCACCGGCCGGCCCTTCGAGCAGAAGGTGACGGTCGGCTACATGTACATCCTCAAGCTGCTCCACTTGGTCGACGACAAGATCCACGCTCGCTCGACCGGCCCCTACTCGCTCGTCACGCAGCAGCCGCTGGGCGGCAAGGCCCAGTTCGGCGGCCAGCGCTTCGGCGAGATGGAGGTGTGGGCACTCGAGGCGTACGGGTCCGCCTACACGCTCCAGGAGATGCTCACCATCAAGTCCGACGACACGATCGGACGGGTCAAGGCCTACGAGGCGATCGTCAAGGGCGAGAACATCGCCGAGCCGTCGATCCCCGAGTCCTTCAAGGTGCTGCTCAAGGAGATGCAGTCCCTCGCGCTCGACGTGAACGTCCTCTCCGACG
>JACDER010000124.1 GCA_013816275.1 Actinomycetota bacterium
GTCCCTCCTCCCCCACTTCGGGGATCAGGAGGTGCCTGCTGTATCGCATCCGCCCCTGGGGCGAGAGCGAGCGCGTGACCTCCGTCGGATAGCCGTTCCGCTTCCAGTCGGTGAACCCTCCGGCCAGAGAGCTGACGTTCTCGTAGCCGAGGTCCTGGAGGGTACGGACGGCGAAGGCCGAGCGCCCCCCCGAGCCGCAGTACAGGAGTAGGCGCTGCGAATGGTCCGGCACAGCCTGCTCGATCCGTGATTCCAGCGATCCGCGCGGGATGTGAGTCGCTCCCGGGAGATGGCCCTCGTCCCACTCGTCTCGCTCGCGGACGTCGATCAGGGTGAGCGGGGCCTCGCCGTCGAGAAGGTCGCGCGCGCGAGCAGCATCGACCTCGTCGATCTCCTCTTTCACGCGCTGCAGCAACTCTCGGTAGCTCGACATTGCTTTGAAAAGGATAGCTATGGCGAGTCTGGCTGCGCGGCGTCGATTACGCCGAGGGAACCGGCTCGGGAATGAGCCATGCGTGTCCGAACTTCCGCATCTCGCGGATGATCGGGAGCAGGGCTCGCCCCTTGTCCGTCAACTCGTACTCGACGCGAGGCGGCGACTCGGGGTAACTCCGACGGAGCACGATGCCCTGGTCCTCCAGCATGTCGAGCCGCTCCGAGAGCGTTCGCGGGCTGATCCCCGGACAGGCACGCTCGAGCTGTGTGAAGCGCCGCGGCCCCTCGGAGAGGTCGTGGACGATCACGGGCGTCCATTTCGTCGCAACGAGCTCAGCCGTCGCTGCAACCGAGCAATAGGTCCCGACGTGCACCTCGTTCATCGTTCTCTTCACAAATGAAAGTGTACTCCGCGAAGCCCTGGCTACAGGTACACGAGCAGTCGGTCGAGCGGCCGCGGGACGCGGTCGAGATCCAGTGCCTCGACGAGCCACGTCGCTGCAGGCCCCCGCCGGCTCTGGCTGCAGAGGAAGCGGCGGAGTTGTTCCTCCGGCGGCCGTTCGCGCCAGGCCGGCTGCTTCCGCATCGTGCGGAAGGAGTCGAGCTCGCCGTGCTGGGCGAGGACGACCTCAACAGCCGGAGCTCCGAGCGCGCGGATGAGCTCGTCCTCGAGATCACGGACGCAGACATAGAAGCCGAGACGCTCCATGTCCTCGCGCGAGATCTCGGTGCCGAACCCCGCGTCCTCGAGCGCGCGCTGGAAGTACGGCGCCTCGCGGTCGTCGCAGAGCCCGGCGAACCGGACATCCGGGCGCGGCGCACCGAGCAGCGCGAGGGCCGTTCGGATGTTCATCGCGCCGCCGATCGCCATGATCGAGATACCTTCTGCGTCGAGATCTCTCTTGTGCCGGCGCGCAAGCGTGCGGAGCGCGGCCTGATCGGTCGGCCCCTCGACCAGCACGACGACGCGCGGTTCGGCTACGACTGTCATCTCGATACTGCTTTTACCAGGGGAGGGTGCGATGAGCGAGTTGCTGAACGGGAGGTGCGAGTGTGGCGCGGTGCGCTACAAGGTCGCGGACGAGTTTCTGTACGCGGCGAACTGCCACTGCTCGAACTGCCGCGCGTCGACGGGCTCGGCGTTCAAGCCGTTCGCCGGCATCGAGCGGGAGAAGCTCGAGGTCACGGAGGGCGGGGACACGCTGATGATCGTCGGCGAGGAGGACGAGAACCACACGCGCTGCGCCGCGTGCGGGTCGCTCCTGTTCTCGGTCGTTCGGGACGGCGCCTATGTTCATATCGCGATGGGCTCGCTCGTGGACGAGCCGGGCATCCGGCCCGGCGGGCACATCTTCGTCGGGTCGAAGGCGCCGTGGTTCGAGATCACGGACGATCTGCCCCAGAACGAGGAGTACAGCTAGGCATGTAATGAAGGGACCTTCGGTCGGGATGTAGAGGCATGGACACGATCAGCTCCTCTCGTCGAGTGACCCCGTCGACCGTGCCGCTCTCAGCACGGCCGGCATCGAGGGCGCCCTGGATGAGGCCCGCCTCTGGCTGTTCGGCGTAGCGCGGATCCTGCTCATGAAAGGAGCAGACCGGCGGAAGTCGGGCAACGCGCTCGTCGAACGGCTCGCAGCCGACCTGCGGGCGGGCGGACAGCCGAACGAACGCGTCGACGACGAACGCGGGCACGGATCAGGCGAGAGCTCCTCCCTCCTCAGACCCGGGTTGAGGTTCCGAGGGCCTAGGGCCTAGAGGTCGATCGCGACGTCGCCCGCCAGGACCTGCGGCGGGGAGATCGAGAGATCGGGGAGATTCTCGCGCACCCAGGCCGCCGCTTCCCGGTTCGACTGTTCGGCGCCTGCTTCGTCGTCGTACACACTGACCGAGACGGCATCTCCACCGCCGGTTCGGATCAGGTAGTAGGCGCGGAAACCGTCGATGCCGGTGATGAGTCTCTTGACCTCGCCCTCGTTCTCGACGAGCGCGTCGACGAGCCCCGTGGCGCCTGAGTAGCTACGGACGGTCGCGTACATCCTTACCCCCTCGGTCGGGCCGGCGGACTGCTTCCGGCGGCGCGGCCCCATCCTATGCCCGAGAAGTCGACGGGCCCGGTCGGGAGCCGGGAAGTCGATGCTCACCATCTCATCCTGGCGGCGCTCCTCGACCTTGCCGCGCTGCGTGAGCGCGCGCTTGTCGGCGTCGGTCGCCGGTTGCTCGATCACGAACGAGAAACTACGAGGCCATAGCCTCCGGGCGGCGACAACGTTTCCCTCGGCGGCCAGAAGCGTGATGTGAGCCGATAGGTAGACCCAGGAGAGGAGCCCGATCACGAGGCCGAAGGTGCCGTAGACGTTGCCTGCGTTCCTGAGCGTGTGACCGACGTAGTAGCCGCCCAGGGTTTGCAGCAACTCGTACGCCACGCCCGCCGCGATCGCGCCGCCGCGTAGCTGCCGCCAGCTCACCTCCCGGGCCGTGAGCACACGGAAGCCGACCCAGAAAAGACCGATGTTGAGCGCGGTCGAGAGCAGGAGCGAGCCGATCTTCCAGGAGACCCCGAACCGCGCACCGACCGTGGCGAAGGCGGCGAGGACGGTCGTCGCGAGCGCTCCTCCGCCGAGCAGAGCCAGCAACATGAGCGCCCGCCCCCGCGCGCGAAAGGGGTTGGGCCGGCGCTTGAAAGGGACGCCCCAGAGGTGGTTCATAGCGTTCTGGGCGGCAAGGAACACTCCCATCCCGGCCCAGAGCGCAACTGCGAGGCCGAGCGTGAGCGCGAGCGTGCTGCCGCGCAGCGACCCATGGCTGAGCTGAGGCCCGATAACCGGAAACTGGCCGAGCGCGGAGTTCAGGATCGTCTGTTGGAGGTGCTTGTGGCTTTGCAGGACGAAGCCGAGGACGGTCGTGAGCACCAGCAGGAGCGGAAAGATGGCGAAGAACGCGTAGTAGGTGATCGTCGCGGCGAGGTACCCGCCCTGGTCGTCAGCGTATTTCTGCAGAACCGCGAGCGGAAAGCCGAGCCAGCGATGACGCTGCTGAAAGCGATCGAAGGCGCTGTAGCGCTTGCCGAAGCCACCCATCAGGCCCGAGCGCGGTCACGGCGCGGGCGAGCAGCTCCAGCCGGCCGCGCCTCTCCTTCGCGATCAGCACACGAGGTCACGCTCGCCGAAATCTAGCGCGGCATAATCCTGGCTGGGTTCCATCTTTCGAAGGAGACGCATTGCCGCGCCGACTGCTCGT
Source organism: Actinomycetota bacterium (assembly GCA_013816275.1). GTDB lineage: Bacteria > Actinomycetota > Thermoleophilia > Gaiellales > Gaiellaceae > JACDER01. Next base: position 3,676 of record JACDER010000124.1, read on the forward strand.
CGTGATCACAACCGAAGTTGCCGACGATGTGCTGCGTGACCTGGTGCGCAGTCGTGGCGGAGACGACGCCGAGATGCTCGTGGTTGCGCCGGCTGCGGAGATCTCGCGCCTCGACTGGCTGACGAACGCGGAGGACGATGCCCGTGCCGAAGCGACCTCGCTTGCGGCCAAGACGGCAGAGGCAACCCCCACCGAGGACGTCGAGGCTCAGGTGGGCGACTCCGACCCGCTGCTGGCAATCGAAGACGCGCTACGCACGTTCGCAGCCGACGAGATCCTCGTCGTCACCCGTCCCGACGATCAGGCGAGCTGGCTGGAGGAAGGCAGCGGGGCGGAAGCTCGGGAACGCTTCAACCTCCCGATCACGCGCGTCACGGTCGCCGAGGACGGATCGCTCGCGGCACCCGGCGGCTAGCGGACCGACAACTTCGAAAGGATCCGAGCTGAACACACCTACCACCGACGACGCACCATCATCGGGCCCGCCCACGAGGTCACCATCCCCCGCGCCCCAGCGCCGTATGACCGGCGGGAAAATCGCGCTGCTGATCACCGGCATCGTGGTGGCGCTGCTTGGGCTTGCGGCGCTGGCCGGGGGAACCGCCCTCCTCGTTCTCAACCACACCGCGCGCGACTCTGCCGGCTTCTTCTCGACTGCCGCCGAGCCCTTCGCCGCCGATTCGTACGCCCTCGTCTCGGACGACGCCAACGTCGGAACTGACGGCCCGGACTGGCTGTTCGAGAAGGGACGGCTGGCAACCGTCAGGCTGCTTGGCTCGAACGCCGACTCCTCGCGTGAGGTATTCATCGGAATCGGACCGACCCGGCGAGTGCGGGACTATCTAGCGGGCACGGCCTACACGACCGTCAGGAATTTTGAACTCGACCCGTTCCGCGCCGATTACCTGCGTTCCGACGGAAGCTCAGCGCCTGCAGCGCCGACAGATCAGAGCTTCTGGAGCGCTTCCGCATCTGGGCAAGGCCGCCAGACGGTGACGTGGGACGTACGCAAGGGCAACTGGTCGGTGGTGGTCATGAATGCCGACGCGTCCCGGGGAGTCGACGTGCGACTGAGCGTCGGGGCCAAAGTGGGGTTCATCTTCTGGGTCGGGCTCGGCTTCGCGATCGTCGGCGGGGTCTTGCTGGTCCTCGGCGGCTTTCTTATTTACTTCGGCGTTCGGCGCCGGACGGAGCCGGCAGGAGCACCCACGCTCACGGCTCCATGAGGACGACCGGCCTCCGCTGAGTCTTCGCGAAGGTCGGGGAGGAGCCGGCCGAGCTGCAGGCCTGTTCAGGCGATCCTCGGGCCTCCACCGTAGCCAGAGCGGGGATCGAACCCTTATCCCCGGTCACGATCGGGTGGGTGAGAGCATGTACGCCAAGGCGCGGGGGAAGATCGATCGTGTACTGGCGGCGGCGTTCGAGTCGGGCGACTTCGAACCGCTCTTGGAGCTGTACGCAGCGGACGCGCTGCTCGACTGGAGCATGCCCGGCCGTCGGGCGCGGGTGGTCGGCCCGAATGCGATCGTCCGGCAGCTCCATGTTTGGTGGCCGGGCTCCGGCGTATTCACGCGCTGGGACGTGTCGACGTTCCCGTCCGGCTTGACGATCGAGCTCGAGCGCCGCTCCGGCGGTGCCCTCCGACGCGAGCGGCAGTTCTTGCAGGTGCGCGACGGCAGGATCGTCCGTCACCAGGCGTACTGCGCACGGCCGCAGGGAGGCGGGCCGGAAGAGCTGCCCGACGACGCGCCCGTGGCGGCGGCGCGACAGCTGAGCGAGATTGCGCGGCGCGAGCCGCTGACGCATGCGGGCCAGTCCGGTACCGGCCTCGAGCGGATCGTGCTCGCG
>JACDER010000125.1 GCA_013816275.1 Actinomycetota bacterium
CGCCCCGAACGAGCGTCCGCTCGTCGCCGCCGTGATCTACAACCGGCTCCACAACCGCATGCCGCTCCAGATCGACGCCACACTCCGCTACGGGCTGCATATCGAGCCCGGCACCGCGATCACGCAGAAGGACCTCGATACGCAGAACCCGTACAACACGACGCTGAACCACGGCCTGCCGCCGACCCCGATCGCCAATCCCGGCCTGGCGTCGATGCAAGCGGCCGCCCACCCGGCGAAGGTCGACTACCTCTATTTCGTGCGCAAGCCCGACAAGGTGCATCACTTCTTCACGTCCAGCCTGGACGCCTTCAACGCATACGTGGCGGCGCACCCGGTCAAGGGCGCGTGATCACCGGGGCGACCCGGCTGGTCGGTCTGATCGGACTGCCGGTGGCGGGCTCGCTCTCGCCCCGGATGCAGAACGCCGCCTTCGCCGCGCTCGGCCTCGACTGGGCCTACGTCCCCCTGACGGTCGAGCGCGAGAGGCTGGAAGATGCCCTGCGGGGGCTCGTCGCGCTCGGCTTCGCGGGGGCGAACGTGACGGCGCCGTACAAGCTGGACGTGGCGCGCCTCTGCGGCGCGCGCGAGGCCTCCGTCAACACGCTGGTCGTGCGTGGAGGCCGGCTCGAGGCGGATTCCACCGATACAGCCGTCCTTGCCGGGAGGAGCATCGAGCAGCCCGTCGTAATCGGAGCCGGGGGAGCGGCAGCGGCGTTCGTAGCCGCCCTCCCCGCGGCCCGGCAGTTCTCGCGTCGCGGTGAATGGCCGCCCGACGCGAGCGGCGCCGACCTGGTCGTGAACGCGACCTCGGAGCGCGACGAGGTCATAGTTGAGCTCAGTGCGGGGCAGACGCTCGTCGACCTTCCATATCCGGCGACGGCGACAGCGCGGGCGGCGGCCGCAGCGGGCGCCGAGGTGATCTCGGGGCTCGAAGTCCTGGTCGCCCAGGGAGCGGCTTCGTTCGAGCTCTGGACCGGCTTCCCCGCCCCTGTCGAGGTGATGCGCAGGGCACTAGGGTTGGCTGCATGACCCTCCAGCTGACAACGGCCGGCGAGTCCCACGGCCCTGCGCTCGTCGCCATCCTCACGGGTCTCCCCGCCGGACTCGTCCTCGACCGCGAGGCGATCGACGCCGACCTGCGCCGTCGCCAGGAGGGCTATGGGCGGAGTCCCCGCCAGCGGATCGAGACCGATCGCGTCGAGGTGCTCGCCGGCCTGCGGCATGGACGCACGCTGGGCACGCCGCTCGCGCTTGTCGTCCAGAACCGCGATCACGCCAACTGGTCCTGGGGGATGAGCCCATGGCCACCCGAGGGCGAGCCGTCGGGCAAGGGAACCAAGCCGGTGACGGTGCCGCGGCCCGGTCACGCCGATCTGGCCGGCGCGCTCAAGTACGGCCTCGCCGATATCCGGGATGCGCTCGAGCGCGCGAGCGCGCGCCACACGGCGGCCGCTGTCGCCGCGGGCGCGGTCGCCAAGGCACTCCTCCGCGCGATCTCGATCGAGGTTGAAGGCCTGGTCGCGACCGAGGATCTCGAGCGCCGGATCGACGAAGCGCGCGACGAGCGCGACACGGTCGGGGGCCTGGTCGAGGTGCGCGCCCGAGGCGTGCTGCCGGGGCTCGGCTCCTATGCGACGAAGGAGGATCGGCTCGACGCCCGTCTCGCCGCCGCCCTGATGGGGATCCAGGCGGTCAAGGGCGTCGAGATCGGCGACGGGTTCGCTCTGGCCGGCCGCCGGGGCTCCGAGGCGCACGACGAGGTCGAGGGGCCCGGCCTGGGCCGGCGGACGAACCGAGCCGGCGGGATCGAGGCCGGGGTCTCGAACGGGGAGGAGATCGTCGTCCGCGCTGCGATGAAGCCGCTCCCGACGCTGATGCGCCCCTTGCAGACGGTCGACCTCGAGACGGGTGAGCCGGCCGAGGCGCTCGTCGAGCGCAGCGACGTCGCGGCCGTGGAGGCCCTCGCAGTCGTCGCCGAGGCGGCCGTCGCCTTCGAGCTCGCGCGGGCGGCGCGGGAGAAGTTCGGCGGCGACTCGCTCGGCGACTTCGTCGGCGCCTGGCGCGCCTATCTCGACCGCATTCCGTGGCAACGCACGCCCTAGACCGCCATCTCGTCCTGGTCGGCTTCATGGGAGCCGGCAAGTCGACGATCGGGGCCGATGTGGCGCGCCGCCTCGGGCGCGAGTTCTACGACGTCGATGCCGAGATCGAACGCGCCGAAGGACCGATTCCCGAGATCTTCGCGAGCCGCGGGGAAGCGGCCTTCCGCGAGCTCGAGGCGCGGTTTCTCGCGGATGCCCGCGCTCGTGCGACGCCGATGGTGGTCGCGCTCGGCGCAGGCGCGGTCGAGACACGCGAGCTTCTCTCCGGTGGAGGGGGTGCGCTGGTCGTCCAGCTCGAGGTCGACGTGGATACGGCCTGGGAGCGCGCCCGCGGCAGCTCACGGCCGCTCGCCGTGGACGAAGTCGAGTTCAGGCGGCGCTTCGAGCTGCGTGCCCCGCTCTACGCGGAGGTGGCCAACGCCCGGGCGCGGGATGCGGACGACGTCGCGCTCGCGGCTGCGGGCATCCACGTCGAGACGGGCGCGCTCCAGCAACTCGAACGCTTCGTCGAGGAGCCGGCGGCGCTCGTCACCGAGCCGGTCATCGCCGGCATCCACGGTGCAGATGCGCAGATCGCCTTCCCGTTCGCGGAGACCCACGAGCTTCCGACCGGAGAGGCGGCGAAGCAGCTCGGCGCGGTCGAGCGGCTCTGGCGCTCGCTCCGGCTCGGCCGCGACGGCACGATCGTCGCCCTCGGCGGAGGAGCCCTGACCGACGCGGCCGGCTTCTCCGCCAGCTCGTATCTACGCGGAGTTCCGTGGATCCCCGTCCCGACGACCCTGACCGGCCAGGTCGATGCGGCGATCGGCGGGAAGACCGGGATCGACCTCCTGGAGGGCAAGAACCTCGTTGGCGCGTTCCACTGGCCGGCCCGGACCGTGATCGATCCGGCGCTGCTCGGGACCCTGCCCGACCGGGAGCGCAAGAACGGGCTCGCGGAGGTGGTTAAGACCGGCCTGCTGGCGGGCGAGGCGCTCTGGGAGCTATCCGATCCCGAGCTCGTCCGCCGGTGCGCGGCGTTCAAGGCAGCCGTCTGCCTCCGGGATCCACACGACCTCGGGGAGCGGAAGATGCTCAACCTCGGCCACACGTTCGCGCACGCGCTCGAGGCGGGCGCACGGTATGGCATCCCGCACGGGGAGGCCGTCGCCCTCGGGCTCCTCGCGGCGCTTCGCCTCTCCGGGATCGAAACGGACGCTGTCGAGGACGTGCTCGCTCCGAAGCCGGTCTATGTCGACCGCGAGCTCGCCTGGGAGGCTCTCGGACGCGACAAGAAAGGCGGGCGGCTCGTCCTGCTCGCCGCGCCGGGCGAGCCTCGCGTCGACGTCGAGGTTCCCCTCGACCACGTGCGCGCAGAGCTCGACCGGCTGATCGCCGAGTAGATTCTCGCCGTGCGCGTGGCAGTTCTGAACGGCGTCAATCTCGACGAGCTGGGCCGCCGGGACCCGGAGGTCTACGGCGGCCTGTCGCATTCCCAGCTCGAGACGCTGATCTACAAGTGGGCCGACGAGCTCGGCCTGACCGCGGAGTGTCATCAGACGAACCACGAAGGCCAGTACGTCGACTGGTGCCACGAGGCGCTCGACTGGGCCCGCGGCGTCGTCGTCAATCCCGGCGCGTGGACGCACTACAGCTACGCGATCAGGGACGCGCTCGAGCTGTTCAAGGTGCCCGTGGTCGAGGTACACCTCTCCAACATCGACGAGCGCGAGGAGTGGAGGCGTGTGTCCGTCATCTCCGAGCTCGTGTCCAAGCGGATCATCGGCAAGGGCCAGGATGGGTACCGCGAGGCCCTCGAATACCTGAAGGAGACGCTGTGAACAGATTGGAGACGCTTCAGTCGCAGCTGGACGAGCCGCTGCTCGTCACGGCGCCGGTCAACGTCAACTACCTGACCGGTTTCGAGAGCACCAACCCGGCGCTCTTCGTGGAGCCGGATCGCGCCCGGCTCTTCAGCGACTTCCGCTACGCGGCGGCGGGGAAGCGGGTCGAGGACGTCGAGTTCACGGTCACGAAGCGGAACCTGTTCGCGAGCCTCGCCGACGAGCTCTCCGGCCGGATCGGATTCGAGGCCGACGCCGTTACCTATGCGGCGTTCCAGACGCTGGAGGCGGGCGGGCTGGAGCTCGTCCCGCGTCGAGGCGTGGTGGAGGCCCTGCGCGCCGTCAAGGACGAGGGCGAGCTGGCGCTGATCCGCCGGGCCGGGGAGATCACGAGCGAGGCGTTCGCGCGGCTCGCGCAGGAGCAGTTCAGCGGCCGGACCGAGAAGGAGGTCGCCTGGAGGCTGGACTCGCTCTACCACGAGCTCGGCGCCGACGGCCCGGCCTTCCCGACGATCGTCGCCGCCGGCGAGAACGGCGCGACGCCGCACGCGCACGCGGGCGATTGCGAGATCCCTGCAGGTACCACCGTCGTCGTCGATTCAGCCTGCGCGCTCGGCGGCTACGTCTCCGACTGCACGCGGACGTTCGCCACCGGGCCGCTCCCCGATCGGCTCGCGGAGGCCTACGAGGTCTGCCTCGCCGCCCAGCAAGCAGGGCTCGACGCCGTCCGTCCCGGGGTGACCGGCCGCGAGGCGGACGCGGCCGCGCGTGACGTGATCGAGGCGGCCGGGTTCGGCGAGGAGTTCGGGCACGGCCTCGGCCATGGGCTCGGCCTGCTCGTGCACGAGGCGCCGCGCCTCTCCCAGGAGTCCGAGGACACGCTCGATGTGGGGAACGTCGTGACCGTCGAGCCGGGGATCTATCTCTCGGGCCTGGGCGGGATCCGCATCGAGGACCTCGTCATCGTCGGCGACGCCGGTCCTGAGATCCTGACCACGTTCACGAAGGAGCTCGTAACGGTCGCATGAGAGCCTGGTGCGGGCTCGCCGTCTTCCTCGCGCTTGTCGCCGTCGGCTGCGGTGGGACGAAGCACTCCGGTTCGTCCGAGCTTCGAGTCCGGGAGATCCACGTCACCGGTGCACCGGTCGCGATCGAGGGGGAGTACACCTACGTCCGCATCGACGGCGAGACGCTGCGAATCGACGGGCGCGGCGAGGCGCGGTTCCACCTCACGCCCGGCAAGCACTCCGTCGAGGTCTGGCACCGGGCCTGCGGCGGGAACTGCAGCTCGCTCGATCCGCCCGGTGACCGCTGCACCACCTCGGTGACGACGGCCGCGAGCGCGCCTGCGCTGGCCACGATCCACAACAGTCCCGGCTCGGATTGTCGCATCGCCGTGGGCAAGATCGGGCTGGCGTACTCCCAGCCGGATGGAGGCATCTGGTTCGCCGCGCCCGACGGGAGCCACCCGGTCCGGCTGGCTGCCGGCTCCGGAGATCTCGCCCTCTCACCCGATGGCAGGACGGT
>JACDER010000126.1 GCA_013816275.1 Actinomycetota bacterium
CCGCGCCTCGTGCACCTGTCCGATCGACGCGGCCGCGATCGGCGCCTCCGAGAACTCGAGGAAGAGGCGCTCGATCGGCTGCCCGAGCTGCTCGCGGATGGCCGCCTCCACCTGCTCGAACGGGAACGGCGTGACGTCGTCCTGGAGCCCGCGGAGCTCGGCGACGAGGTCCGGCGGCACCACGTCGGGCCGCGTCGAGAGCAACTGGCCGAACTTGATGAAAGTCGGACCGAGCTCGTCGAGCATCTCCCGCAGGTGCTGACCGCGCTGCGAGGGGGTGCCTTCGGGGAACGGCTTCTTCGACCGCCAGGGCAGGAGGTCGGTCAGGCGATGGGTCTCGAGGAAGTAGCCGAAGCCGTGCTTGACGGCGACCTGGGCGATCTCGGAGATCCGCCCGATGTTGCGGGTCGTGGACGTCTGTGGCTCAGCCATCTCGCTCCAGGAGATTCAGGCGGTGCTCGAGCTGCGCGAGCCGGAGCTCGAGCTCGTCGAGCTCGCGGCGCGTGGCGAGGCCGAGGTCGTGCGCGACCTTCTCCACGCTGTATCCGGCGCGCTCACGCAGCCGGACGGCGTCACCGCGCCAGCGGCTCGCCAGCTCGTCGAGCCGCGCGCGCGTCTCGTCGGCGCGAGCGCCGTCGAGGAGACTCAGGAGGAGCTTCTCGACCGACGAGCGGCTATCGGGCTCGTCCATGCGGACGCGTCCGGCGCCGCTGTTGCCGGCGCTGTCGGCGCTCCTCCGCCTTCCCGGGGTCGCCCGCTGGAGCTGTCGGGACGAGCTCGGGCTCGGTGGGCTCCTCTTCCGCTTCGGCCGGCTCCGGAGCCTCGACCGGGGCCGCCATCACCGCCGCGCCGCCCACGCCCGCCTCGGCCACGTCATCGAGCCCGACGCGGCGCTTGAAGTCCGGATGGCGCTCCATCAGAACGGTCAGGAACGGCGTCGCGACGAAGAAGGTCGAGACCGCGCCGAGGCCGATCCCGATGAACAGCGCGAACGCGAAGTCCTTCAGCGTCGCGCCGCCGAAGATCAGCAGCGCGCCGATCGGCAGGAGCGTAATGAACGTCGTCGCCAGCGAGCGCCGGACCGTCTCCCAGAGCGAGACGTTGGCGATCGTCGCGAAGGAGGCGCGCCGCATCAACGGGATGTTCTCGCGCACTCGGTCGAACACGATGATCGTGTCGTAGATCGAGTAGCCGAGCACGGTCAAGACGGCGGCCACCGTGGCAGTCGACACCTCGCGCCCGCTCAGCGAGTAGACGCCGAGCGTGATCAGGATGTCGCTGAACAACGTCCGCAAAATGGGGATCGCGAACCGCCACTGGAAGCGGAGCGTGATGTAGACCATCAGCAGCGCGAACGAGACGATGACCGCGAGGATCGCGCCCTTGGCGATTTCCCGGCTGAAACTCGAAGAGACCGCCGTCGCGCCCCGGACCGTCGCGTGGAGCTTCGTCTCCAGATCCCTGACGAACGTCGCCTGCTTTGACTGCGGAAGGGGCTTCGTCCTGACCTGGAACTCCTTGTAGGAATCGCTGCCGAAGAGCTTCCCCTGACCCTGGACGACAGCCCCGCTCTGGCCGACCCTGCCGGCCTCCGTCCGGACGTCGCCGAGTGAGGTGGGCGTCGGGGTCGTGAACGTCGTCTGCGTCCCGCCCTTGAAGTCGATCCCGAGATTGAGGCCCTTGACCGCGAGCGCGACGATGCTGAGGCCGATCGCGACGGTCGCCAGCGAGAGCCAGATCCTCCGCTTCTTGCGGCTGTTGATGTCGATCCGCTGCCAGCGGGGCACCTCGGTCGCGGTCGCGCCCATGAAGCGCGGGTTGTCGAACCAGCGGAAGCTGGCGAGCAGGCCGAGCAGGGCGCGCGTGGCAGCGACGGCGGTGATCATCGACATCACCGTTCCGATCAGCAGCATGAGCGCGAAGCCCTTGACCTGGGCGACCGCGACGGCGAACAGGACCATGGCGGTGATCGCCGTGACCACGTTCGCGTCGATGATCGTGTGGAAGCCGCGCGAGTATCCGGTCGCGATCGCGTGCCGGACGGACTTCCCGGACCGTACTTCTTCCTTGATCCGTTCGAAGATGACCACGTTCGCGTCGGCGGCGACTCCGATCGTGAGGATCAACCCGGCGAACCCGGGCAGCGTCAGGGTGACGTGGAAGAGCAGGATCCCGGCGTACATGAAGGCCGCGTAGATGGCGAGCCCGATGACCGCGACGAGGCCGAGGAAGCGGTAGAAGAGGAGGAGGAACAGGGCGACGACGAGCAGGCCGATCGCGGCCGCCTTCTTCGCCTGGCTGAGCGAGTCCTTCCCGAGCGTCGCCGACACCTGGGTCTCTGCCTTGGTGACGAACTGCACCGGCAACGCGCCCGACTGGAGCACGAGTGCGAGCTGCTTCGCCTCGTCGATCCCCGCCAGGCCGGTGATCTGAGCCCCGTTGGAACCGCTGATGCCGTTGGGGTACTGCGTGAAGTCGATCGTCGGGAACGACTTGATCTCGTTGTCCAGCACGATTGCGAAACTCTGGAAGTAGTTCTGCGGATCGCCCTGGTTGCCGGCGAACTGGTACGCCAACTTGCCGCGCTGGGCCTCCTTGGCGGTGATCTCCTGGAAGATCTTCGCGCCCTGGCCCGTGAACTGCATCAGCACGATCGGCTGACTCGTCTGCTGATCGAAGTCGGCCTGCGTGCCTGAGAGCTTCAGGTCGTCGCCGGTCATCTCCGGAATGGGGTTCTTGGCCGTCGGCTCGTAGTTGAAGAGGTAGAAGTAGGTGCGGGTCGGCGTGCCGACGCCGGGGCACACGACCGTGCTGGTGCCGCACGTGATCACGATCCGGTCGGAAGGAACGCCGAAGATCTTGTAGCCCTTCGGGAGCTTCGCGCCCGGCTTCTTCGGGATGCCCTTGATCGAAACGCCGCTGAGGAGCGACTCGCGCGAGGTCGCCGGCCCGGCGACCTTCTTCTTCTTCTTGAACAGGTACCAGTGGTTCGACTTGTCGTTGATCTGTGACTGCACCGGCGCGAGGAGGATGTAGAGCGAGCTCTTAGGGCTGACTTGCCCATTCGCCGTCTTCGTCGGCGGCGCAATGTCCGCCTCGAGATCGTAGAACTGGAGCTGCGCTGTCTGGCCGATCAGATCCGCCGCCTTCTGGGGATCGGTGACGCCGGCGAGCTGGATCACGATCTGGTCCGCTCCCTGCTTGCGGATCTCGGGCTCGGAGACGCCGAGCTTGTCGATTCGGTTGCGCATGATCGACACCGAACGGTCGAGGTCGGCGGCCGTGATCTTGTAGTTCGGCCTGTTCTCCGGCGGCTTCGCCTTGAGGACAACCTCCAGGCCGCCCTGGAGGTCGAGGCCGAGCGTCGGCTTTCGCTGGATGGGCGATCCCGGGAAGGCGAGCAGCCCGACCACGACGATCGCGATCGCCAGCAGCGCCGTGATGACGAGGTAACGGCGACGGTCGGTCATCGCGAAAAAGGTTAGCCGCGCTGCTCTGCAGCAGGCCGGTCGAGCTCGGGCTCCTTACTCTCCTCTTCCTCGGCCGTCGGTTCCTCGTTCTCGTCCGCCTCGGCCTCGGGCGCGTCTTCGTCGTCCTCGTCCTCTTCGTACTCCTCTTCCTCTTCTTCCTCGTCCTCCGTCAGGATGGCCGCCACGGCACGCTTCGCCATGCGGACGTTTGTCCCGGGCGCGATCTCGACGCTGACGTCGGTGTCCTCCACCTCCACGATCGTCCCGTAGATCCCACCGGCCGTGACGATCTCGTCGCCGACCTGAAGGTTCATGAGCAGATCCTGCTGCTCCTGCTGCTTCCGGCGTTGCGGCCGGATCAGCAGCAGCCACATCAGAACGAGCAGGACGACGATGATGATCAGGGCGCCCACTAGTGCGCCGCCCGGTGTGTGGAGTGATGCTCCAGCGCGCGAAAGGCGCCGTCGGGCAAGGACGCAGGGAGCGTTCGTAGCCGGAGGCTACGGGCGCGACTGAGGACGCGGCCCGGCGCGGCTTTGCAGCCGCTGGAGTGCGCGCCACGCGCCGGACGGTGCACTACAAACACACCTCGGCTTTGAAGGCAGACAGGTTTCCGCGCGCGATCGCGTCGCGGGCACGTGAGGTCAGATCGAGCAAGAAGCGCAAATTATGCAGGGTGAGGAGGCGGATGCCGAGAACTTCCTCCTGGTTGACCAGGTGACGGATGTACGCGCGCGAGAATCGAGAGCACGCGGGACAGGCGCAATCCTCGTCCAGCGGCCGGGAATCGCGAGCGAAACGCGCGTTGCGGAGATTCAGCCGGCCCTCGCTCGTGAGCGCCGAGCCGGTGCGCGCGGTCCGGGTCGGCAACACGCAGTCGAACATGTCGACACCGCGCTCGATCACCTCCAGGATGCCCTGCGGGTCGCCGATGCCCATGAAGTAGCGCGGGCTCTTCGCCGGCAGGAGCGGTGCCGCCCAGGAGACGGTCTCGAGCATCAGGTCCCGCGACTCCCCCACGCTCAGCCCCCCGAGCGCATAGCCGTCGAACCCGAGCTCGACGATCTCTTCGATGGAGCGGCGACGGAGCTCCGCATCGGCGCCGCCCTGCGCGATCCCGAACAGGAGCTGGCCCGGCGCGCGCGGCGCGGAGCGCTGTCGCGTCGCCCAGAGCGTCGTCCGGCGGACGGCCTCCTCGAGCGCGTCGCGCGGCGCCTCCGCGGGGAGACAGATGTCGAGGCACATGGCGACGTCGGAACCGAGGGCAGCCTGGATCTCCGCCGCCAGCTCGGGCGTGAAGCGCGCCGCCGCGCCGTCGTAGACCGACCGGAAGGTGACTCCCTCGTCGTCGGTCGCTGCAATCGTGTCGCGGAGCGAGAAGACCTGGAAGCCGCCGGAGTCCGTGAGAATCGGCCCGTCCCAGCCCATGAAGCCGTGCAGGCCCCCGAGCTCCGCGATCAGCTCGTGTCCGGGCCGGAAATGGAGGTGGTACGTGTTGCCGAGGATGATCGTGGCCCCGATGGCGCGCAGCTCGTCGGGATCGAGCGTCTTGACGGTCGCCTTCGTCCCGACCGGCATGAAGGCAGGCGTCGGGACGTCGCCGTGCGCGGTGTGGAGGACCCCCGCGCGGGCCTGGCCGTCGGTTGCGGTGAGGGTGAAGCTCACAGGATCAGCATCGCATCGCCGAACGAGTAGAAGCGATAGCGCTCCTCGACCGCGAGGCGGTAGAGGCGCCGCGTCTCCTCCACGCCGGCGAAGGCCATCACGAGCGCGAGCAGCGTCGAACGGGGCAGGTGGAAGTTGGTCACCAGCGCATCGACGCGGCGGAAGTCGAAGCCCGGGGTGACGAAGAGCTCGGTGCGGCCGGCGAGCGGCGCGCCCCGGGCGAGCGACTCGAGCACGCGTACGGTCGTCGTCCCGACCGCGAGCACGCGCCCGGCCGACTCGATCCGCGCCGACGCCTCGGGCCGCACCTCGTAG
>JACDER010000127.1 GCA_013816275.1 Actinomycetota bacterium
GCTCCGGCCCGGCCAGAAGGTCATGCACCCGGGCCCGATGAACCGCGGCGTCGAGATCGACCCGCGCGTCGCGGATCACGCGGAGTCGCTGATCGAGTTCCAGGTGCGCGCCGGGCTCGTCACCCGCATGGCCGTCCTCTACGACCTGCTCACGCACGGACCCGTCGGCGTCCAGTCCGCGTCGCTCACGGAGGTGGCGTAGTGGCGACCCCCTCCCGATCATCTCGCACGATCTGGTCGGAAGGTGATCGCTGATGCTGTACTCCAAGCGAGCACCGAAAGAGAACATCGTCGTCAAGGGCGCCCGCGTTCTCGATCCGGCTACCGGAGTTGACGAGGTGCTGGACATCCGCGTCGACGACGGCGTGATCGCCGAGGTCGGCACCGTGCTGCACCCGAACGGGCACCGGATCGTCGAAGGTGGCGGGCTCCTGCTCGCGCCGGCGTTCGTCGACCCGCACGTGCATCTCCGCACGCCCGGCCGGGAGGACGAGGAGACGATCGAGACCGGTACGAAGGCCGCGGCCGCCGGCGGCTACTGCGCGATCTTCGCGATGCCCAACACCGAGCCGGTGACCGACTCGGCCGCCGTGCTCGGCGCGCTCGTCGAGACGGCGCGGGCGGAAGCGGAGATCCCCGTCGGCTTCCTCGCGGCGATCACCAAGGGCCAGCAGGGCGGCGAGCTGACCGAGATGGCCGAGCTTGCAGACGCCGGGGCGGCCGCGTTCTCCGACGACGGAATGCCCGTCGAGTCCCCCGGGCTGATGCGGCGCGCACTTCAATACAGCTCCGTTACCAACCGGCCGCTCGCGCTCCACTGTGAGGAGCTGACGCTCTCGCGCGGCGGTCAGATGCACGAGGGCCCGGTGTCGGCCGAGCTCGGCTTCACCGGCTATCCGTCGGTCGCGGAGAGCGTGATGGTCGAGCGCGACCTGGCGCTCGCGGCCTACGAGAGCCGGCCGCTGCACATCCTGCACGTCTCGGCCCGCGAGTCGGTCGACGCGATCCGCGCAGCGCTCGACGCGAAGGTCGAAGTGACGGCCGAAGTGACACCGCACCACCTGTGCTTGACGGACGAGGCCGTCCGCTCGCTGGACTCGAACGTGAAGATGAATCCGCCGCTTCGCTCTGCCGACGACCGGACGGCGCTGATCGAGGCGCTCAAGGACGGGACGATCTCCGCGGTCGCGACCGACCACGCGCCGCACGCGAGGCACGAGAAGGAGGTCCCGTTCGAGGCGGCCCCGTTCGGGGTCACCGGCCTCGAGACGGCGTTCGCCGCGCTCTATACGCACCTCGTCGTCCCCGGCCTGGTGTCGCTCGAGACGCTGATCGAGCGAATGTCCGCCGGCGCCGCGCGCGTCTATGGGCTGCGGCCGCCGAAGATCGACGTCGGCGCTCCCGCCAACTTCGTGCTGCTGGACACAGCCGGATCCTGGCGGGTGACCGAGGAGGCGTTCCGCTCCCGGTCGAAGAACTCCTGGCTGCTCGGCCAGAAGCTCCAGGGCCAGGTGCGGATGACGATCGCCGAGGGAAGGGTCGTGCACGAGGGATGAAGGGGTTCCTCGTCCTCGAAGACGGCACCGTCTTTCGCGGCGAGTCGGTCGGCGCAGAGGGCTTCGCGATGGGCGAGGCGGTGTTCACGACGGCGATGACCGGCTACCAGGAGGTCGTCACCGATCCGAGCTACGCCGAGCAGATCGTGTGCTTCACCGCACCGATGGTCGGGAACTACGGCGTTGCGTCCACCCGCTCCGAGTCGGGTCAGCCATGGGCGCGGGCCGCGGTCATGCGGGAGGCGCGCGGGCCGGCCTGGACGGACTGGTTGCTCGAGCGCTCGATTCCAGCCCTCTCGGGGATCGACACGCGCTCCCTCGTCGTCCATCTGCGCGAGCAGGGCGCGATGCGCGCGGCCGTCGTCATCGGCGACTGCGCCGTTGGAGAGGCGCAGGCGGTCGTCGAGGCTCAGCCTTCGATGGAGGGGCGGTCCCTGGCCGCCGAGGTCTCGACCCGGGAGCCGTACGTCGCCTCCGAGTCGGGCCGAGCCCGGATCGCCGTCGTCGATTACGGCTGCAAGCGGTCGATCCTCCGCAGGCTCGCCCTAGCGGGGGCGGCGGTGACCGTCCATCCGCATGATGTCGGCAGCGACGAGCTGCTCGGTTACGACGGCGTCCTCCTCTCGAACGGCCCAGGCGACCCCGGGCCGCTCGCGGCAGAGGTCGTAGTGGTGCGGGAGCTGCTCGGCAAGGTCCCCGTGCTCGGTATCTGTCTCGGCCACCAGCTGCTTGCGCTCGCCACCGGCCACGAGACCTTCAAGCTCAAGTTCGGGCACCGCGGCGCCAATCACCCCGTGCTCGAGCGCGCGACTGGCCGCGTGCTCGTCACGAGCCAGAATCACGGGTTCGCGGTCGCCCCCGGCGAGGGCCGCGAGGTGACGCACGTCTCGCTCTACGACGGGACGGTGGAAGGGCTCGACTTCCCGGAACTGCGCGCGCGCTCCGTCCAGTTCCATCCCGAAGCCGGCCCAGGCCCGCACGATGCGTGGCCGATCCTCGACAGCTGGGTGGAGGAGGTGTCCCTTGCCGCGGCGGCCTGATCTCGACTCGATCTGCCTGATCGGGGCCGGCCCGATCGTGATCGGGCAGGCCTGCGAGTTCGACTACTCCGGCTCCCAGGCGCTCAAGGTGCTGCGGGAGGACGGGTTCACGACGATCGTCGTCAACTCGAATCCCGCGACGATCATGACCGACCCCGGGTTCGCCGACCGCACCTACCTCGAGCCGCTCGACCTCGAGGGGGTCGCCGGCGTGCTCGAGCGGGAGCGGCCCGATGCGCTCCTTCCGACGATGGGCGGCCAGACCGCGCTCAATCTCGCCATGGAGCTCGCCGAAACGGGTGTCCTCGACGAGCTGGGAGTCGAGTTGATCGGCGCTCGCCTGGACGTGATCAAGCGCGCGGAGGACCGCGAGCTCTTCCGTGAGACCGTCCGCTCGACTGGGCTCAGGGTGCCGGAGTCGACGATCGTCACCTCGATGGACGAGATCCCCGAAGGGCTCACCTTCCCGGTCATCCTGCGCCCTGCGTTCACGCTCGGCGGCCACGGCGGCGGGACTGCGCGCTCCGAGGACGACCTGCGACGCATGCTCGAGCGGGCTCTGCGCGAGAGCCCCGTCGGCCAGGTGCTGGTCGAGGAGTCGCTGCTCGGCTGGGACGAGTTCGAGCTCGAGGTCATGCGCGACCGCAACGACAACGTCGTCATCGTCTGCTCGATCGAGAACCTCGATCCCATGGGGGTCCACACGGGGGACTCCGTGACCGTCGCTCCGCAGATGACGCTTGCGGACGAGGAGTACCAGGAGCTTCGAGACGCCGCTGCGGCGATCATCCGCGCGGTCGGCGTCGAGACCGGCGGCTCCAACATCCAGTTCGCCCGTGACCGCGTGACCGGAGACATGCGCGTGATCGAGATGAACCCGCGCGTCTCCCGCTCGTCCGCCCTCGCCTCGAAGGCGACGGGCTACCCGATCGCGAAGGTCGCCGCCAAGCTCGCCGTCGGCTACACGCTGGACGAGATTCCGAACGACCTGACCGGGACGACGCCGGCCAGCTTCGAGCCGACGCTCGACTACGTGGTGGTCAAGTTCCCTCGCTTCGCGTTCGAGAAGTTCCCCGGCGCGGACACGGCGCTCGGGACGCAGATGAAGTCGGTGGGAGAGGCGATGGGGATCGGGCGGAGCTTCCTGGAGGCCTTCCTGAAGACGATGCGCTCGCGTGAGCTCGACTCCGCGGCGGAGGCACCCTGGCGCGGGCTGGACGACATCCCGGACGGCGTCCATCCCTGGTTCCAGGCCGAGCTCGACCGCGCGCGCCGGGGACTCGCCGGCCTGGGCTCGCTGGACGACCTGGTCGCCGACGACTGGCTCCGGCTCAAGCGGCTCGGACTGTCGGACGCCGACGTGGCGACCGCCTGCGGAACGAGTCAGGAGGCAGCCCGGGCGAAACGCCGCGCCTGCGGCGTCCGCCCCGTCTACCGCCGCGTCGACTCGTGCGCCGGCGAGGTCGAGGCAGGCTCGAACTACTTCTACTCGGCCTGGGGAGAGCAGGACGAAGTGGGGGAGACCGGCCGCTCGGTCGTCATCCTCGGCTCGGGACCGAACCGCATCGGCCAGGGGATCGAGTTCGACTACTGCTGCGTCCATGCGGCGCGCAGCTTCCGCTCGCTCGGCCACGAGGCGGTGATGGTCAACTGCAACCCGGAGACGGTCTCGACCGACTACGACACGTCCGACCGGCTCTACTTCGAGCCACTCGGCGTGGAAGAGGTGCTCGCGATCTGCGAGCGGGAGCGCCCCGAAGGAGTCGTGATCCAGTTCGGTGGCCAGACTCCGCTGAAGCTCGCGCGCGAGCTCGAGCATGCGGGATTCCGCATCCTCGGAACGCCCTACGAGGCGATCGACCTGGCCGAGGATCGCGAGCGCTTCGGCGCGCTGCTCGAGCGGCTCGGGATCCGCTGTCCGGAGTGGGGGATCGTCGAGACCGCCCAGGAGGCGATCGTCGTTGCCGAGCGGGTCGGATACCCCGTGCTCGTGCGGCCCTCGTACGTGCTGGGAGGACGTGCCATGCGCGTGTGCTACGGGCCGGAGGACGTGCGCGCGGCCATGGCGGACGCGTCCGGACGCGTGCTGGTCGACCGCTTCCTGGAGAACGCGGTCGAGATCGACGTCGACGCGCTGTGCGACGGCGAGGACACGTTCGTCGCCGCCGTTATGCAGCACGTCGAGGAGGCGGGCGTCCACTCGGGTGACTCGGCGTGCGTGCTCCCGCCGCCCTCGCTGGAGACCGCGGCGGCGGCCGAGATCGACGCCGTCGTGCGTGAGCTCGGGCCGGCACTCGGCGTGGTCGGTCTCCTGAACGTCCAGCTCGCGGTCGCGGATGGGCGTGTCTACGTGCTCGAGGTCAATCCGCGCGCCTCGCGCACCGTCCCCTTCGCCAGCAAGGCAATAGGGATCAATCTCGTCGAGGCCGCCTGCCGGCTGGCCGCAGGCGCCCGACTGTCCGATCTGGACCTGCCCCGGGGTCTGACCCCTTATCCACAAGGACATGTCTCGGTCAAGGCGGCGGTGCTGCCGTTCGCGCGGTTCCCCGGCAGCGATCCCGTGCTCGGCCCCGAGATGCGCTCGACCGGAGAGGTCATGGCCACGGCGGCCGACTTCCCGACCGCCTTCGCGAAGGCCGAGCGTGCGGCCGGGCGGCCGCTTCCCATCGAGGGCACCGTCTTCTTGTCGGTACGCGACGCGGACAAGCCGGCCGCCGTGCCCGTCGCTGCGGCACTCGCGGGGCTCGGCTTCCGGCTGCTCGCGACCGGCGGGACCGCCCAGGCGCTCGCAGCCGCCGGC
>JACDER010000128.1 GCA_013816275.1 Actinomycetota bacterium
CAGTTGGGGATCGTCCCGCAAGAGGGCTTCCTGTTCGCCGGCACCGTGCGCGACAACATTTCCTTCGGCAAGCTCGATGCCACGCCCTCCGAGGTGGTAGCGGCGGCGCAAACCGTCGGCGCACACGAGTTCATCATGCGCCTCGAGAACGGCTACGAGACAGAGGTGCAGGAGCGCGGCTCTCGGCTGTCGCTCGGCCAGCGCCAGCTCGTCGCCTTTGCGCGCGCCCTCCTCGCCGATCCGCGCATCCTGATCCTGGACGAGGCGACCTCGTCGGTCGACATCGGCACCGAGCGCAAGATAGAGCAGGCGCTCCACCTCCTGCTCTCCGACCGCACGGCGTTCGTGATCGCGCACCGGCTCTCGACGATCCGCAACGCGGACCGCATCGTCGTGCTCGAGGACGGCCGGATCGTCGAGACGGGCACGCACGACGAGCTGATGGAGCGCCGCGGCCTCTACCTCTCCCTCTACGGGGATTGGGCCGCCGAGGTCGCATAGATTCCAAACCGATGAGACCCCTCTTCATCGCCGCCGCTGCGGCGTTCGTGCTTTTGACGGTGAACGCCGCCAATGGTGCCGCGCGCAAGGTCGTGTCCTGCCAGGCGAGCATCTTGAACACCAGCGGGCGGGTGCTCGAGCTCGTGCGGGCGCGTGGGGTGCCGCCGTGGCAGCCGGGTGACGGTCCGGCGCGCAACAAGACCCTGGAAGACGGAACGCTCGCGTACTGGTCGTCGACCTCGAGTGCGGGCCGGTGCATGAACGACGTGATCTATCGCAGCGGCCGCGCCAGGGTGGAGATCACGGTTGACGGCCGCGACCCGCGCCACGTCATCGTTCGATGCCGGCGGACCGGATTCCACCGGTGTGAGGTCGTGAGCAAGTCCGGCCGTCCGCCGCGGTACTTCCTGCGCGTCATTCTCAGCTAACCGCTGAACCTGGTGTACTCTCGCCGGCCGTGGTCGGCGACATCCTCAACGCGGCGTTCGAGCTCTACAAGCGCCACTGGAAGCACCTGATGAGCGTTGCGCTCGCGTTCTACCTCATCGCGGGCACGATCACGCTCGGGCTGACGATCGCCTTCGGCCGCTGGGGGGCGCTCGGAGGAGCCATCGTCCTCCTGATCGGGATCTTCTGGCTGACCGGAGCGCTCGTCGAGGCGGTCGCGGACATTCGCGACGGGCGCGTGGAAATGCCGTGGAACGAGACATTCTCGCGCGTGTGGCCGCGCGTCTGGCCGCTGCTCGGCGCCTCGATCCTCGCCGGGCTCGGGATCGCCGTCGGTCTCGCGCTCCTGATCGTCCCGGGCCTGATCCTGCTGACCTGGTGGGCGCTGCTGGCGCCGGCCGTCGTCCTCGAGAAGCGCGACGTCTTCGATTCGTTCCGTCGCAGCCGCGAGCTCGTCCGCGGGAACGCCTGGAGCGTCTTCGGTGTCCTGATCATCACGTACCTGCTCACGTCCGTGGTCTCGGGCGTGATCCGCGCGATCTTCACCCCACTGCCCGACTACCTGGGCCAGTACATCGCGGACGTGATCGGAGGGACCGTCGTCGCGCCCTTTTCGGCGCTCGCGATCACGCTCATGTACTTCCGGCTCGCGGGCCCAGAGACCACTCCGGAATCCGTCCCGGAAGCCCTTCCGCCGCCCGAGCCTCGCTAGAATCGAGCCCCGTTGCGGGGTCGTCTAATGGTAGGACGCTCGGCTCTGGACCGAGTAGTCTAGGTTCGAATCCTAGCCCCGCAGCCTCCATTGTAAGGATCTTGTAAACGGGCGTTAGGCCGGCGGGAGGCCGGGCATGCTGTAGAGACCGACCAAGGAGGTCTCCGATGACCCGAGTCCTGACAATCATCGCCGTGCTCGCAGCGCTCGTCGTTCCGTCGGCCACGCTGGCAGATGACACGCCCGGCCCTTCGAACCAGTCGACCGCCCAGCAGCGGTGCCGCGATCAGCTGAAGTCGATGGGCGCAAAGGACTTCCGTGCGCTCTACGGCGCGAACGCGAACGGCAAGAACGCGTTCGGGAAGTGCGTCTCGAAGCTCACCCACGAAGAGCTCCAGGGTCAGCAGAACGCCGCAGAGCAGTGCCGGGCCGAACGCAGCGCCGACCCGGCCGCATTCGCCAAGAAGTACGGCACGAATCCGAACGGGAAGAACGCGTTCGGTAAGTGCGTGTCACAGAAGGCGCAGACCCAGTCACGGGACGAGCAGGAAACGACGCTGAACGCCGCCCAGGAGTGCAAGGCCGAGCGGACCGCCGACCCGGCCGCATTCCGCGACAAGTACGGCACGAATCACAACAAGCGGAACGCGTTCGGTAAGTGCGTTGCTGCCAAGGTCAAGGAGAAGTAGCCGTACACGTCCTCCCCCCAAGCCTTTCCCGGCGCTCCTAGACGAGTGCCGGGGAGGGCTCATTTCTTCGCCCTCACCGTCTTCGACCTCGCGAGCACCGCGCCGGCCTCGTCCACGGCGCGGACGGCCACGTAGGGCGATGGGCCGGGTAGCGGAATCGCCGTCTCGAAGCCTCGCCACTGTCCATTCGCGACCACGGCCAGGCTGTCGGGGCTGTTGCCCGCCAGCACCTGCCAGCCCGCGACGTCCGTGGCCCCGTTCCAGCTGGCGTACACAACCGTTCGGCCTTTCTTCGTCCTCGCAACGAGGTCGGGGCCCCGTCGCGGGACGCCGCTCCACGGGAAGCGGTACACGCGGTAGCTCGCAGCCTTCGCCAGCAGTCGGGCGTTGAAGAGGAGCTTCCCGCCCTCGGAGAACTCGGAGAAGTCGGAGATACCTCCGCCCCAGCTGACCACGTAGTGGCCGTCGGGGAGCACCTGAATGCTTCCCTGGGTCGTCGATCCCCGGCCCTGCGGCTGCTGGAAGGCCTGGAGGAGCCGTGCCTTGTGCGCCTGCTCGTCGACCGAGAACACCAGGCCCCGGCCTATCCGGCTCGGCGGCGGGATGACGTTGCCGTTGTCGAAGAGCGTGTACTTGCCGTCCGGAGCGCGCGTGAAGTCGTGCTGGCCGCGGAAGTACGCGTACTTCGGAAGCTTGAAGCTGCTCCGCTTGCCACCCAGGCGCCAGAGAACCTTGCCCGTGCGGCGGTCGACCTTGTAGACCGCCCACGTGTTGCGCGCGGAGAGCAGGAAGTTTCCGTCGGTGTCGAGGGCCACCGAATTGAGATGCGTGAAGTCGACCGCGCTTCCGGAGCGGATGTAGTGCGCGTAGGACTCCGACAGCGGGATGTGCCCGAGCGAGTGCCACTCGAACAGGACGCGGCCCGTCTTGATGTCGATCTCCATTGCGATCGAGTCGAGGAGCGCATGGTTCTTCGGGCCGCCCAGGGCGCGGAGATCCCAGCGGACGGGCCGGTAGCCGATGATGAGCGCAGTTCCCTGTGGCGTCACGCGGAACTCGTGGATGTCGGCTGGATAGCCGTTCCCGCCCTTCACCGTCGCAAGGACGCGGTAGGAGGAGTCAGCGATCACGCCCGTCCCCCCGCCGTATTCGCCCGGCGCTTTCCCCTGCCACCAGGTCAGCACGTCCTGACCCTCGTACGAGGCCGCGCGGAAGTCGTACGTCTTGAACGCCCGCTGCAAGGGGTGGAACCAGACGACCCGCCCTTGCGGATCCAGGATCAGCGGTCCGTCCTGGCCGGGGCCGCTCTTTGGCGCGAGGAAGACGTAGCCGGACGAGGCACCCGGCTTCGAGGTCGTCACCTTCACACTCGGCGGGTGCAGGTCGGGCCTGGAGAGGTAGTGATTCGTCCCCGGCGCCGACGGATTCGTCCCGTCGGGAAAGTTCTTCGGGGCGTCCAGCACGCCAGGCGGAAGACCGATCCTGAACCTGACGGCACCCTTGCGAGCCCCGACGAGCGGCACGTCCGCCCGCACCCGAACGGCCTCACCGGCCCTGAAGGGCTTGGCGAGCACGAAGCTCGCACCCATGCCGTCCGAGTGCGGATCGAGCTTGCCGGCGTGACGTCCACTCTTCGAGCCGACGACGCTCACGCCGGTCAGCTTTGCTGGCTCGATGCCGCGGAAGCTGATCTCGCTCACAGGCGAGGCATCCGGCGTCCCGGCCAGCGGATAGACCGCGACGGAGGTCACGCCGACACCGTCCACGTCGCTCATTTTGCTTCCGCCGCCCGAACCGCACGCGGTCGCCGCGAGCACGACGAACAGGAACGGGATGGCGAGGATCCCTGGCACCGAGCGCAGCCAAGCCTTCTCGCCCGGATGCCGCATCACGCGACATTGTATTGGCGAGACCCCGGCTATCCGTAAAGATCCGCACGAATGGCACTCGCATCGCTGTCCGACGCCCAGCTCGTGGCGCGCTGCCGCACCGGCGAGGACGCAGCATGGAACGAGCTCGTCGCGCGCTTCTCCCGGTACGTGTACGGGATCGCGGTCCAGGCCTTCAGGCTCTCGGAGCACGATGCGGAGGACATCTTCCAGGACTGCTTCGCGCGCGTCTACGAGCATCTGGACAAGCTCCGGGACGACTCGGCGCTCCGTCCATGGATCGGACAGCTCACCCGCCGGCTCTGCATCGACCGGATACGGGGGTCGCGCGAGTCCCCGACCGCCGAGGAAGATCTCCCACTGGGCGTGGAGGACTCACTCGCGACCCTCGACGAGGCGATGACGGTGCACGAGGGCCTGGCCGCCCTCTCGAGCGACTGCCGCGAGATCCTCGACCGTTTCTTCGCCCAGGATCAGAGCTACCGGACGATCGGAGACGCCCTCGACCTCCCGTCCGGCACGATCGCGTCGAGGATCTCCCGCTGCCTGTCGAAGCTGCGCGAGGCGCTCGAAGGGAAGAATCCGGGCCTCGAGCCCGTCTAGAGGACATGGCGTACGACGAAGAGAGAATCGCACGGCTCCTGAAGGCGCTCCCGCCCGCACCGGAAGCGTGGGTCAAGGCGGCTCAGGAGCTTCCCCGCTCGCGGCAGGCGCTCGACGAGATCGTCGCCCGCGCGGAGGCGGACCTGCAGTTCAGGAAAGCGTTGATCGCGGATCTCGAAGCGGCCCTCGCCGCAGAAGGCTTCGAGCCCGACGAGCGCACGCTCGAACGGCTCCGCGATCGCTTCGCCTCGTAGAATCCCGTCCTTCTGACGGACGATCTCCTCGATCTGCGGGTCGGCGAGCTGCTCGATCTCCTCGCCTCTGACTCTCCTGCGCCCGCAGGAGGGTCGGTGGCTGCTCTCACGGTTGCGATGTCGGCCGGGCTCGTAGCGATGGCCGCCCGCGTGTCGGGCGACGCCGGCGGCATAGCTCAGGCGGAGTCGATCCGCGCCCGTGTCGCGCCGCTCGCGGCGGAGGACGCGCGCGCCTACCGGGATGCGCTCGCCGCAATGCATGCG
>JACDER010000129.1 GCA_013816275.1 Actinomycetota bacterium
TGCAGGGGGACGGGCTCGAGAGCTCCTCCGTGATCCCGCGGCGATAGTGGCGACGCGTAGGTCGCGGAGAGCCGATGGCGATCGACGCTGCCGGGACCACTGACGAGAGAACGCTGAGACCTGCGCCGCACGCTCTCCCCTAGCCCAGGATCTCGGCGGCTGCCCGCTCGCCTGTGCGGATGGCGCCGTCCATGAAGCCGCTGGCCGGGCCGAGATCGGTCTCCGTCCCGGCCCAGTGGATGCGGCCGACCGGCTTCGTCAGCGCGTCGCGGAACCCGGTGAGGATCCCGGGGGGCGTATAGCCCCAGCAACCTCGGGAGCTCCTCGTTCGGCCACACGCCTTCGACGTAGCCGATCGGGTCGCTGGCCTTCGAACCGAAGATCCGCGTCATCGCATCGACCATGGCCCCGTCCTGGACGATCGAGCGAACCGGCATGTCCAGGACGACCGCGTCGCCGAGCCGCTTCGCCATCTCGATCGGGATCGCCCCCGAGCCGCCGACGAAGCGAAATGCTTCGGAACGTTTTGGCCCCGTGGAGATGAGCGTCGCCAGTCCGCCGGCCGACTCCTGGACGAGAAGGCTGAACAGGAGGGAGACGTCGCCGGCCGGCGCGGCCGCGAAGCCGCCGAGGGATGCCTTGAGCGCGAACTGCGCGCCGGGCGTCAGGATGTTGTCCCTGATCCAGGAGTCGACGGTCTGGGAGTCCCATTCGAGTGCGTTCGGAGCGGTCCAAGGGGTCGCGAGTGGAACCGTGGCGCTCATCTCCGCGAGCTTCAGGAACGCGGCGCCAAGCTCGAGCGCGTCGGCCGCCGGGAGGGGCGGAATGCCCTCGTACCGGGTCACCGAGCCCTGGTAGTCGAAGCTTTTCTTGCCCGTGGCGTAGGTGGGGAAGGTGCCGACACCCATCGCCTTCGCCATGCGCAGCAGCGCCGTCTGAGTCGGGCCGACGAACTCGCCGCCGAGCTCGAGAATCTTGCCGCCGCCGATGCCGCCGTTGTGGACGCGCCCGCCGACGCGGTCGCCTGCCTCGATCACGGGCACCGACCGGCCCGCCTGCTTGAGCTTGAGCGCGGCGGCTAGACCCGAGAGGCCGGCGCCGATCACGAGCACGTCTGCCTTGCGCGTCGAACCACCGCTCCCGCAACCTGCGGCAACCCCTGCCGTTGCTACGGCGCCGGCCGTCGCAGCGCCCGTAAGCAGGAAACGCTTGCGCGTGAGCGCAGCCACGGCGCGAGCATCTCACGGTGGTACCATCGGCGCATGCCAGGCTGGATCGGCCCTTGGGAGATCTTGATCCTTCTCGTCGTGATCCTGCTCGTCTTCGGGCCGAAGCGACTCCCCGAGTTCGGGCGATCACTTGGCCGCGGGATGCGTGAGTTCAAGAACTCCGTGCGCGACATCACTGACGACACCGAGCCGGAAGAGCTTCCGCCGCCGAAGGTATGAGGTGGGTTCCCCGCCGCCTTCGCTACGGCGAGGAGGCGACGCTCGTCGAGCACCTCGGTGAGCTGCGTTCGCGGCTGACGGTCGGACTGCTCGCGCTGACGGTCGGCTTCGGCGTCGCGTTCGCGTTCCACTCGAATCTGATCCACTGGCTGAACCACGCGCTCCCGCCTGACCGGCGCCACCCGATAACGCTGTCGGTCGCGGAGCCGTTCCTGACCTCGGTGATGGTCAGCATCTACGCGGGATTCGTGGTCGCGATGCCGATCATCCTCTGGCAGGTCTGGAGCTTCTTCGCCCCTGCGATGCAGGAGCACACGCAGCGAATCGTCGCCGGCTTCGCTCTCATGGCGACCGTGCTGCTTGCCGGCGGAATCGCGTTCGGCTACTGGATCGCACTCCCGGCGGCCGTCCACTTCCTGACTAACTACGACGACACGCTCTACAACATCCAGATCCGGGCGCGGGACTACTACTCGTTCGCGGCGCTCGTCCTGCTCGCGATGGCCGTGGTCTTCGAGCTTCCGATCTTCATCCTGGGACTCGTGCGGCTGGGAATCGTCACCGCGAAGAAGCTGCGGACGAGCTGGCGCGTCGGGATCGTCGCCGTGACCGCGCTCGCCGTTGCGCTGCCGGGGGTCGATCCGGTGACGACCCTGATCGAGCTCGCGCCGCTGCTCGTCCTGTACTTCCTCACGGTCGTCGTGGCCGCGATCTTTGAGAAGCGCTGGCGCCCGCAGGAGGCGCTAGAGATCTCGCCGGGTGAAACCGGCTAGCGCGAGCGCGGACACAACGAGGACGTAGCCGGCAATCCAGACGCCCAGGAGCGGCCCCGCCGCGTGCGCGCCTCCGAACGGTCCGAGCTTGAGGATGAAGCTGGCGAAGCCGGCGGTGTGCTCGGTGATCTTGGCGAGCCCGTCCTGGTACAGCGCTTCGAAGGGAAGGGCCCACGACGCAACGTGCGCGGCGGTCTTGAGCGTTCCGGAGCCGAGTGCCTCGCCGATCGAGCCCAGCAGTCCTGCGACGAGGCCGGCGCCGAAGACGATGAAGACGGCGATGCCGTTCGCCGTGGCCGAGAGGAAGACGGAGCCGAGCAGAGAGAGCGCGGCGACGGTCGCGACGCCGGCGGCGAGCTCGACGGCCGGGAGCGCGATCCGGTCGGGCCACCAGCCCCCGATCAGCCCCGTCATGAGCAGCAGGATCGTGTACACGCAGGCGACGTACACGGTGCAGACCGCGACGGCCGCGACCAGCCGCCCGAGCAAGAGCTGGGTCCTGCTGACCGGGCGAACGAGCAAGGGCTGGAGGAGACCGCGTTCCGCATCTCCCCCGACGACTCCGAGCGTGAGGAAGACCCCGAGGACGACGCCCAGGAACATCGTGGCGAACATCGAGAGTCCGAAGACGGTCGCGCCGGCGAACGGCCTGGGCTCGATCCCGTTCGGCGGATGGATATCGGCGACACGCTTGAAGACCTGCCAGAGGGCGAGGCCGTAGAGCGCCATGAAGAGGGTGGTGAGCCAGAGCACGACCGAGAAGACCCGGCGCCTGACGGCCTCCTGGAGCGCATAGCCCGCGATTACGCGAACCGCACTCATTCCTGCGTGTCCTCGACGACCTCCAGATACGACTCCTCGAGCGACGTGCGGAGGATGCGAACCTCGTAGACCGACTCCCCACGTGCGACGAGGTCCGCGACGAGACGTGGAGCGTCTTCCCGTTCGGCGTCGGGAAAGCTGTGCATCCCCGATCCCGTCTCGATCTCGACGCCGCGCGCATGGGAGAGCTCCTCGGGCGACCCTTCGGCCACGAACTTGCCGCGGGAGATGATGGCGACCCGGTCGCAGACGAGCTCGACCTCGCTCAGGAGGTGGGAGTTGAGCATCACGGCGACCCCGCGACCGCGCAGCTCCTCGAGGAGGGTTCGGACCGTGCGGCGACCAGCCGGGTCGAGCGCGCTCGTTGGCTCGTCGAGGAGGAGCAGGCGCGGGGACCCGATCAGGGCCTGGGCGATGCCGAGCCGCTGCTGCATCCCCTTCGACATGGTGTCGATGGAGCGGTCGGCCGCCTCGTCGAGCCCCACCAGGCGCAGAAGCTCGGCCCGCTCGGCGCGGTCGCCGTCTGACCCTGCGAGCCGTTGGTGGAGGCTCAGCAGCTCGTCTGCGCTGTACCAGCCGGGAAAGCGGAACAGCTCCGCGAGGTACCCGAGCGCGCGGCGCGCATCAGCCGACGTCGGTGGGGCGCCGCAGATCTCGACCGCACCGCTGGTCGGGCGGACCAGCCCACAGGCGATCTTCACCAGGGTCGACTTGCCGGCTCCGTTCGGGCCGAGCAGCCCGACCAGCTCGCCCTCTTCGACTACGAGATCGACGCCGGCGAGCGCCTGCACGCCGTCGTACCGCTTCTCGAGCGCCTGGACGGAGAGCGCGGGCGGCATTCCCGCGAGTGTACGGAGACCCATCGAGGGAGAGTCGGCCCTACTCCGGCACAGACACGTGACAGGTAGCTCGATATGCTCGCAGTGGGGTGGAGGATGGTGGCCCCGCGGCCGGGGAATTCAGTGACGTACCCGAAGATCGAGCTACATGTCCATCTCGAAGGGACGGTGCGACCCGCGACGTTGCTCCGGATCGCGCGGCGCAACGACTATCCGCTTCCGGCGGACACCGAAGAGGGACTTGCCGCGCTCTACGACTTCCGCGACTTCAACCACTTCATCGAGATCTGGGTGCTGACGACGAACGCGCTCCGCGAAGAAGAGGACTTCCGCCAGATCGTCGTCGACTACGCCGGCGAGGCGGCCTCGCACGGAGCGGTCTACGTCGAGGGCATCTTCTCGCCCGCTGAACGGGCTCGCCGCGGCGTCGACTGGGATTCGATCTTCAGCGGGTACTGCGACGGGGCCGAGGAAGCTAGCGAGCTGCACGGGGTCGAGATGCGGTTGACGCCTGACATCATCCGTGGCTTCACCCTGGACGAGGCGCTCGACACGGTGCGGTACGCCGCGAAATACCGGGAGCGCGGGGTCGCCGGCGTCGGCCTCGGCGGCATGGAAGCCGAGTATCCGCCGGAGCCCTATGAGCCGGCGTTCACGCTGGCTCGCGAGCAGGGCCTTGCCTCCGTGCCGCATGCGGGAGAGGTCGCGGGGCCGGCGTCGGTTCGAGGTGCGCTGGACGCGCTCGGCGCCGATCGGCTCCGGCACGGAATCCGCTCCGCCGAGGACCCCGGCCTCCTGCGCGAGATCGCGGATCGCAGGATCGTGCTCGACGTCTGCCCGATCTCGAACCTCCGGACGCGCGCCGTCCACTCGCTCGAGACGCATCCGCTGCCGCAGCTGGTCGCAGCAGGCGCACTGTGCTCGATCTCGACGGACGACCCCGCGATGTTCGGCACCGACCTCACTCGCGACTACGACGCGGCGCTGTCTCTCGGGCTCGATCCTCGGACGATCTACGACGCCGGGGTGGAGGGTGCGCTCTGCGACGAGGCGGGGCGCGCCCGTCTGCGCTCCATCGGCGATCAATACGACTGGGAGGCGCTACCCTAGGCCTTCGATGGCCCGCGGAGCCGCTCAAGCCCGACGCAAGCGCACCAAGGCGGAGGCTGCCCGCCGGCGCCGGCGCGCGCAATCGGCCGCACCGGCTCGCGTTGCCGAGAAGACGATGTTCTTCCCCAAGATTCGCCGCCAGGCGAAGTGGGTGTTCGTCCTCCTCGCGCTCGTGTTCGCACTCGGCTTCGTCGTCTTCGGCGTGGGCTCGGGCGGCGGGATCGGGCTAGGAGACCTCTTCAATAGCGGCGGCGGATCGAAGGGCTCCGCGTCGGCGTCCGAGGCGCGCGACCGGATCAAGAAGAACCCGAACGACGCGGGGGCCTACCGAGCGCTGTCCACCGCCCTGCAG
>JACDER010000130.1 GCA_013816275.1 Actinomycetota bacterium
AAGGACCAGGGCGTGCACGCCCTCGCGTTCCCGCTGAACGGCCTGATCCTGATCGCCCTCGGGCTGCTGCTCGGCGCCGCCGCGTCGATGCTGACGCTGCGCAGATTCCTCAAGGTCTGACGGACAAGGTCGTCGTCGAGCTCGCGCGGCGCGGGAAGTTCGTCGTCGGCGAGCCCGTCTTCACGCCCGGCGTTCCGCTGATCGTCGACCGCAAGGGCGTCGGGAACGCCGAGCCGGGTGATCTCGCCGTTCTCCGCCGCGGTCCAGGCCGCGCGCGGCTGGAGCGGGTCCTCGGCCCTGCTGACCGGATCGAGAGCGTGCTCGAGGGGCTGCTGGTCGAGCGTGGGCTGCGGGAGGGCTTCGAGCCGTACGACGCGCCCGAGCCTTCGCTCGAGGGCCGGGTCGACCTCCGCGACCTGCTCGCGTTCACGATCGATCCCGAGACCGCGAAGGATTTCGACGACGCGATCTCGGTTCGGCAGGAGGGAGACGGCCTGCGCGCCTGGGTGCACATCGCCGACGTCTCGCACTTCGTGGCGGCCGGCACGCCGCTCGACCACGGCGCAGCTGGGCGCGCGTTCTCGGTCTATGTCCCGGGACGGGTCGCGCCGATGCTTCCGCCGGAGCTCGCGGACGACCTCTGCAGCCTGCGCCCGAACCTCGATCGGCTCTGCCTGACGGTCGAGTTCCCGGCGTCCGGCGAGCCGCTCTTCTACCGCTCGGTCATCCGCAGCCGCGCCCGGTTGACGTACGCGCAGGCCGAGCACGGCAAGGCGGAGCCCGACGTCGCCGAGGCGCTACGGCTCTTGACCAGCCTCGCCGAGGAGCTGCGCCGGAAGCGATTCGCCCGCGGCGCCCTTCGGATCGAGACGGGAGAGACCCAGTTCGCCTTCGACGGGCGCGGCGGGGTCGAGCGCGCCTGGCGCGAGAGCGAGCCGCACTCGCACATGCTCGTCGAGGAGCTGATGATCCTCGCCAACGAGGCCGTCGCCGGCCTGCTCGCCGGGCGGAACCGCGAGGCCGTCTACCGCGTCCATGAGCGTCCCGACCCGCAGTCGATCTCGCTCCTGCTCGCGAAGCTGGCGGAACTGGACGTGCCTACTCCGTCCGAGCTGGAGCACATCGGCGCACGCGAGGCCGAGCGCCTCGCCGCGGCGGCGAGCGAGCTCGTCACCGGCTACGTCGCGCAGTCGGGGCGTGGGAGAGAGGCGTTCCCCGCGCTTGTTCTCCGCGCGCTCAAGCAGGCCCGGTACGACCCGCGCAATCTCGGCCATTCCGGGCTCGCCAGCCCGTCGTACTGCCACTTCACGTCACCGATCCGCCGCTACCCCGACCTCATCTGTCACCGCGTACTGCTCCGGGAGCTCGGGCAGGGCGCCGCCCCGGAGGGCGACCTGGCGGAGATCGCCGAGCACGCGTCCCTCCAGGAGCGCGCCGGTGCCGAGACGGAGTACCTCGCCGACGACATCTGCCTCGCCTGGCTGCTCGACAAGGAGCTGTTCGACCTCGGCTGGGAGCACACGTTCGCGGGCGAGATCACCGGCGTGATCGGCTCGGGCCTCTTCGCCCGCTTCGGGGACGTGTTCGAGGGCTACGTGCCCGCGCGGAAGCTCCCGGGCGACTACTTCGAGCTGAACCCGCTCGGGACGGCGCTGGTCGGCCGGCGCGGCGGCGGGACCCACCGGCTCGGCGACCCGATCGAGGTGCGCGTCGAGAAGATCGAGCGCTACGACGGCAAGGTGGAGCTCGCGCCCGCGTGAAGCTTCGCGCCGAGCTCGGCCGCGACCTCGAGCACGAGGTCGAGGTCGTCGGCCTCGGTGCGGAAGTTGACGATGCAGGTGCGCAGGCAGAAGCGCCCGTGGACGATCGCGTTCGACGGATAGACCCGCCCGTCCAGCTGCAGCTCGCTCAGGAGGCGCTCGTTCAGGCGGTTCAGGTGCTCCTCGTCGTCCGTGCCCTCGGGCCTGTAGCGGAAGCAGCAGATCGACAGGCCGGTCGCCAGCAGCTCGAAGTCCGGATGTTCCTCGACGCATGCGGCGAGGTAGCGCGTCAGCTCGATGTCGTGCTCGATGCGAGTGGCGTACGCCTTCCGCCCGTGGGCCAGCAGCGAGACCCAGACCTTGAGCGCGTCGAAGCCGCGGCTGAACTGAGGGCCCATGAATCCGAGGTTGAGCCCACGGTCGATCCCCTCTTCCTCGTGGACGTACGCGGCGTAGACGCCGAAGCTGTCAGAGAGGGACTGGATGTCCCGGACGACGATGCAGCCGCTGCCGAGTGGGGTCGAGAGCCACTTGTGCGGATCGAGCGTGATCGAGTCCGCCCGCTCGATGCCCTTCAGCAGCGGCCGGAGCTCGTCCGACAGGCCGAGCGCTCCACCGTAGGCGGCGTCGACGTGGAACCACATGCCGTGCTCGGCCGCGATCTCCGCCAGGTCGTCGAGGGGCTCGATCGAGCCGGTCGCCGTGGTTCCCGCGGTCCCGACGACGATGCCCGGCGAGACACCCGCCGAGAGGTCGGCGCGGATCGCCTCGAGGAGCGCGTCCGGTCGCATCCGGAAGGCTTCGTCCACGGGCACGTGCCGCACCGCCTCCGTCCCCAGGCCGAGCATGTCTGCGGCCCGGTCGATCGTCACGTGCGCCTCTTCGGAGCAGTAGATCGCGAGCTTCGCGGTCACTCCGGTCTGACGAGTCTTCACGCCCGCCATCGCGTCGCGCGCGACTTTGAGGCTGATGAAGTTGGCGACTCCGCCGCCGGCCACAATCATCCCTCCGGCGGTCTCCGGCAGCCCGAGCAGGCCGGCGAGCCACCGGGTCAGGCAGAGCTCGATCTCGGTCGCCGCGGGGGAGAGGAGCCAGCCGCCGACGTTCGGGTTCAGCCCGGAGGCGAGCAGATCTGCGGCAGCTCCGGGGACCGTTCCCGTACCGGTGATGTAGGCGAGGTGCGCCGGATGCCCGGACTTGAGCGAGTAGTCGAGCACCGCCTCGCGCAGGTGGGCGACGAGCGCGTCCGGCGGCATCGGGTCGTCCGGGACGTCGAGCGCGACGGCCTCGCGCACCGCCTCCTGGGTCAGGTGCGGGGGGACGACCGGGCCGTCACGGAACGAGCCGAGCAGCTCCGTCCACACGCCCACGATCTCGTCCGCGAAGGCGCGGGCTCGCTCTGGATCCCAGTCCAGGTCGCGAAACGGAGCCGGTCTCTGGGCCACGCCTTAGCCTAACCTTGGCCGGTGGCCGAGAAGCTGATCGCCGATAACCGCCGAGCGCGGCACGACTACCACCTGCTCGAGCGGGTGGAAGCCGGGCTGGTCCTGACCGGCACCGAGGTCAAGTCGCTGCGGCAAGGGCTTGCCAATCTGGGCCGTGCCTACGGAGACGTCCGGGACGGCGAGCTCTGGCTCGTCGGAGCCCACATCTCGGCCTACGAGCAGGGCTCGACGGGCCAGCACGATCCCGACCGCGACCGCAAGCTCCTGCTCCACCGGCGCGAGATCGACTCGCTGATGGGAAAGGTGCAGGAGAAGGGACTTACGCTCGTCCCGACCCGGCTCTACTTCAAGAATGGCAAGGCGAAGGTCGAGCTCGCGGTCGCGCGCGGCAAAGAGACCCGCGACAAGCGCCGCGACATCGCCAAGCGCGAGGCCGACCGCCAGATCGAGCGCGCGCTCAAGTCCCGGAGCCGCTAAGGGGCCCCTTGAACAGAATGCGCTCGCCTGAAGGGCGATAGCCGAACTCCTTGTTCAACCGGCGGATCGGCTCGTTCCGCTCCTCGTTTCTCGTCTGCAGCCGCTCGTAGCCTTCGCGCTTTGCCCACGCGATCTGCGCCTGCTTGAGCGCTCGTGCGATACCGCGCCTCCGCCAGGCTCGCTTGACACCGGTCAGGTCGTGGTGCGCGACCTTCGGCTGCGCGCGCGAGAGCGAGAACTTCGAGTAGCCGACGACCTCGTCTCCTGCGATCGCGACGAAGGTTGCATCCTTGCGGTCGCCTGGGCTGGATTCCATCTCATGTGAGACCCAGTCTTCGAACGGCTCGATCTGGTCGTCCTCATCTCCGGGGATGTCGAGCGAGGCTTCCACCGCCACCTCGTAGAGCCCGCGGATAACGTCGGGCCGTTCCGCCCAGGAGATGATCGCCACGCCGGGAGGAGCTTCCACCTCGGGCGCCTCGATCTCCGTCAGGTCGAGGCTGACGTGAAGCTCGCGACCGATCTCGGTGAAGCCGCGGTTGCGAACGAACGGGGCTCCGTCGGGATCGGAGTCTTCGACCCACACCTCGAGCACGTCCTTGCCTCGCGAGGACGCGTACTCCGAGATCGCCTCGTACAGGGCCGAGCCGACTCCTCGGCGCCGCTCCTCCTCGAGCACCCACGCGTGCGCGAAGGCTCCGGGCTCTGGACGAGGAGTCCAGCGTCGCCTGCACCTACCGGCCGTTCGCCTTCCGACGCGACGAACATGACGATCTCCTTGACCTGTGCCTCCAGGGAACGCATCTCGGTGAGGCCGAACGGATTGTGATCGACACGCACGGTGACGCGTTCTTCTTCTAGGGGAGCTCGAACTCGAGCTCCTCACCGTCCTCGTCGTCCCAGTGCCGGCCGACCTCGCGGAAGCCAAGCTTCCCGACAAGCGCGAGTGACGGGACGTTGTCCGGTGCGATCGAGGCGACGAACCGGTCGATTCCCTCCCCCTCCGCCCAGCCCATGAGCGCGCGAACGGCTTCGGTCGCGTAGCCGCGACGGCGGTAAGGCTCGAAGATCGTGTAGCCGACCTCGACCGCCTGCGGGTCGCTGCGTGAGTTCCTCCCGGGCGAGCCGTGGAAGCCGATGTGGCCGATCATCGGCCGGGCCTCGTCGCGGAGGACGATGGCGCGGACGAGCCAGCGCGCCTCACCCGGATCCTTGGAGATCTGCCGCTGACGGTAGGCGAGGAAGCGGCGATCGTGCTCGTTGGGCCAGTCGTCGGGCAGGGCGAACCCGCCGAGCTGCTCTACGTCCGAGCGCCGCCCGTCGAGGAGCCCCTCGAGCGCAGCGGGCGAGAGCCAGACGAGGTCGAGCCGTTCCGTCGAGGCGGTTTCCACCTGCACGCGGCCACAATAGGCCGAAATCGTTCGAAGCTTGCGGGCACGTGATCGGACTCGGTCGAGGAAAAGGGCGAACGGCAATCGACCTCACAAGGGATGCAACTGCTGCATCGGGGGCGGCAAGCTCGACTACGACACGTATGTCGCGGTCTTCGGAAACCCGAAGAAGCTCAAGCGCTACCGGGCCGACAAGCGC
>JACDER010000131.1 GCA_013816275.1 Actinomycetota bacterium
CCGTAGCGCTTCGCGCCCGGCACGTCCTCGTGGGTGAGAACGGCGTGAACGCCCGCCATCGACAGCGCCTCCGAGATGTCGATCTCGGCGATGCGCGCGTGCGCGTGCGGGCTGCGCACGGTATGACCCCAGAGCATCCCCGCCACCCAGAGGTCGCTCGCGTACGCGAACTGACCCGTCGTCTTCGGGGTCGCGTCGGCGCGGCGGACGCTCTCGCCGATCCGGCCGACCTCGAGCGTCTGCGCGGTCGCGCTCACCTCGCCGCCAGCCGGACCGCGTCGAAGATCTTCTGGTAGCCGGTGCAGCGGCAGAGGTTGCCCGACAGCGCCTCGCGGATCTCGTCCTCGCTCGGGTCGCTCCGCCGGGCGAGCAGGTCGGCGGTCGCGACGACAAGCCCCGGCGTGCAGAAGCCGCACTGGACGGCGCCCGCCTCGACGAACGCCTTCTGCACCGGGTGCAGCGCTCCGTCATCCGCGAGGCCTTCGACCGTGACCACCTCGTGCCCGTCCGCCTGCGCGGCCAGCACGAGACAGGCGCACACGAGCGTGCCGTCGAGCAGCACGGAACAGGAGCCGCACTCGCCCTGCTCGCAGGCGTTCTTCGACCCCGGCAGCCCGAGCCGCTCCCGCAAGGCGAAGAGGAGGCTCTCGCCCGGCCAGACGTCGGCCTCACGCTGCTCGCCGTTGACGGCCACCTCGATCCTCACGCCAGGCACCTCTCGAGCGCGCGCCGGGCCAGCACCCCGAGCGCGTGCCGCCGGTACGCCGCCGTGCCGCGCACGTCGTCGATCGGGCTCGCCGCCTCCACCACGAGCTCAGGCAGCGATGCGGCCTCGTCCAGCGGGCACGAGACGAGGCCGGCGACGGGACCGCTCGACCCGAACGAAGCTCGAAGTTCCCCTCGCTCGCGGTCGGCGACGACCGCGAGCGAACAGACGGCGATCACCATCGCGTTCCGCGGGCCGACCTTCATGAACGTCTGCTGCCCGCCCGAGGGCGCGACCCGCACGGCCGCGATCAGCTCGTCCGGCTCGGCGGCATTCCGCTTCGGCCCGACAAGGAACTCGTGGAGCGCGACGCGGCGAACGCCGCGCGTGCTCGCCAGCTCGACCTCGGCTCCCTCGACGAGGAGCGGCGGAAGCGCATCACCCGCCGGCGAGGCAGTGCCAAGGTTGCCGCCGATCGTCCCCCGGTTGCGGATCTGGGGCGAGCCGACCGTGCGTGACGCCTCGGCCAACGCCGGGAGCAGCTCGGCAAGGGGCGCCTCCATCGCCTCCGTGTAGGTGAGCCCGGAGCCGAGCCGAAGCGTGCCGTTCTCGCGCGACCAGCCGCGCAGCTCCCCGACCTCGTTCAGGTTCAGCAACACCTCCGGGCGGCGCCGGTCGAAGTTCAGCTCGACCATCACGTCGGTCCCGCCCTGGATAGGCACGGCATCCGGATGCTCGGCCTTAGCCTGGAGCGCCTCCTCCAGGGTGTGGGGATTGAGTACCTCCATCACCGCTCCTCGCGCACGTAGGGCAAGCCCGAGGCTACCCGGAGCACCGAGCCGCCGCTTCCCCAGGCCTCGAGACGAGCACGAGCACGACGATCGTCATCACGTACGGCAACGACTGCAGGAACTCCGGCTTCACGTTCACGTCATGAGCCTGAAGAGCGAAGGGCAGGGCGGAGAGACCGCCGAACGGTACGCCCCGACCAGGCACAGCTCGGGCCTCCAGAAGGCGAAGATCACGAGCGCGATCGCAATCCAGCCCGCTCCGTTGACGAGCGTGTCGCCGGCGACCCAGCCGGGCGTGATCGAGAGGCTGTAGCAGGCGCCGCCGATGCCGGCGAGCGCTCCGCCGACCATCACGTGCGCGTAGCGGTAGAGGGTGACGTTGATGCCCATGGCGTCCGCCGACGCAGGCGATTCGCCGACAGCGCGGACGTTCAGCCCGAAACGCGTCCGGGTCAGGTAGAGCGCGACGAGCGCAGTCAAGGCCCACGACGCGTAGACGAGTGGAGCGGTGCGCTCAGATCCCGCCCGAGACACCGCTCCCCTCCTGCCCCGACCGGTCGGTCGGGCTCAGCCTGCCCGTCCCGATCAACGCCCGGATCGATCTGCTCGTCGAGCTCGTCGAGCTTGCCGAGCAGGCGGGCGAGCGGACGAGCCGGAAGGAGATCGTCGCCGCCTGCATCCTCGGCGCACCCGACGCGGCGGACGAGCTCGTTCGCTGGCTCCACATCTACCGCAAGTCGCCAGCCGACTCCACCTGCACGAGCGGTGCGAAGCTCGAGGATGTGCTCGAGCTGCGAGCTGTCCGTCCGGGACGGCGGCCTCGACGCTGGCGCTACCGCTCGCCACCAGCTTCACCGTAACGGACGAGCTCGGCTGCCAGAGCCGCCTCGCCTGGACGACCGGGATCGCCATCGGGCAGATTCGCCGGGATCCCCCGGGCGAGACAGGTCTTGCCCGCGACCTCGTCCTCACAGCCGCTCGCTCTGGGGTTCTGCATGTCGCGATCTGGCGGAACTGCGACACGCTTCGCACCCGCAGGGCAACCAGCGGGACTGAGCCCGACCACCTACCGCCCGCCGAACAGCCAGCGGCCTACCTCACACGCCCGCCGACTTAGGCCTCGGCTTCCTCAACCTGACGACCGACGACGAGGTCGTCATCAACTGCGGCCCGTGAGTTCGACGACGCCGAGGACACCTAGCTCGCCGCCCGCTCGAGCCTCGTCGCTGCCGCCTCGAGCCTCTGGACGGCGGGTCGCTGCGGCTATTCTTAGATCCCGGGCGCCCTTTGAACGGCTGCCGGCGCGATCGGTGCGGCCCGCGGTCGCGCGACCGCGAGGCACCGACAAGGGTTGTTGGGCGACACACGAAGATGACGACCACTGACCAACCCGAGCCGACGGTCGACTTCGAGACCCTCTTCCAGAGCGAGGACCTCCAACAGCTGCTCGAGGCCGCCGAGGCGACGAGCTCGATCAAGAGCGCGGAGCTGGTGGAGATCCTGGAGGCGCACGCGTTTGACCCCATCGAGGTCGACGGGATCATCCGCGAGCTCGAGGCCCGCGGGTTCGAGGTCAGCGAGGACGATCGGGAGACGACGGCCGCGCCCCTCGCCGCCCCCGTCGAGACGACGACGGATGCGCTCGAGCTCTTCCTCCGCGAGACCGGGCGGCACCCGCTGCTG
The DNA here is from genome assembly GCA_013816275.1 of Actinomycetota bacterium. GTDB lineage: Bacteria > Actinomycetota > Thermoleophilia > Gaiellales > Gaiellaceae > JACDER01. Next base: position 3,181 of record JACDER010000131.1, read on the forward strand.
ACGGCCGCGCAGGAGGTCGAGCTCGCCAAGCGCATCGAGCGCGGCGACATGGAGGCGAAGCAGCGCATGATCCAGTCGAACCTGCGTCTTGTCGTCTCCATTGCGAAGAAGTACCGCAACCAGGGGCTTCCCTTCCTCGACCTGATCCAGGAGGGCACGCTCGGCCTGATCCGGGCGGTCGAGAAGTTCGACTGGCGGCGCGGCTACAAGTTCTCGACCTACGCGACCTGGTGGATCCGCCAAGCCGTCACCCGCGCCCTCGCCGACAAGGCGCGGACGATCCGGATGCCCGTCCACATCGTCGAGCGGCTGCAGAAGATGAACCGCGCCGAGCGGAACCTCCCGACGCAGCTCGGGCGGGAGCCGTCGCTCGAGGAGATCGCCGAGGAGGCGCGCCTGCCGATCCAGCAGGCGCGCCAGGTGCGTGCCGCCGCGCGTGCGGCGACGAGTCTCGATCAGCCCGTCGGCGACCAGGAGGACGCCGTCCTGGGCGACTTCGTCGCCGGCGAGGGGCTCCTCCCTGACGAGCTGGTCGAGCTCTCCCTGCGCAGCCAGGCGCTGCAGCAGGCGCTCGCCGCGCTCGGCGAGCGCGAGCGGCAGGTGCTCGTGCTCCGCTACGGCCTCGACGACGACGAACCGAAGACGCTGGAGGAGATCGGCCGCCGGCTCGGGCTGACGCGGGAGCGCATCCGCCAGATCGAGGTCGAGGCGCTGAGACGGCTCGCCAGCCTGCGCGAGATTCAGGCCGTCCCGCACTGAGCCCCCATCGCGGCGGAACGAACTCTTGCTGCCGCCTCGTTCAGGCTGGGCATCGTCTCCCAATCGGAGCCGTTCCACGTCGCGACCAGCGTCCGCAGCGATGTCGTCTTTCGGCTCTTCCGCGACATCCAGCAGGCTCCGCCCCAGCGCAAACTCGCGCTCGGCCGACGTTCGCCTCTTTCCGTGCCCGGACGTGACGGGACTCGGCCAGGGCTGCGGGATCGATCACGCTCCACGCGGGGATGCGCTGCGTCAGAAGCGGATGATGCCGAGGATGCGTCCCTGCGTTTGGGCGCGGGCCGCGTGCTCCAGCGCCAACGCGAGTGCCATGACTGGCCGCCACGCGTGCTCCATCGTGCGCCCTACGCAGGCTACGCAACTACGCACGTTCGGGCCGTGAACTTGAGCACCCAAGCGCTTTCGCCGTGGGCCTGGCATGCGCAAGCAAACTACGCAACATGCCGCCGCCGGGCGCATCGAACTGGCAGAGCGCGGTGCCTCCGCCCTGATCGCGACGCGCTCGAGCGGGGTCTGGAAGCTCGTCCGGCCGCGTGCGCCGCGCCTACCTCTCGCGTTCTGCGGGAACTACGACGTGTGCCCAGCGTTTCGGAGGTGGTGCAGGTGACCTGATCCGAGCATAAGCTCGTCGCCGCCAGCGGGTGCGAGTCCCGTCCGGGTAGCTGCCAGGAGGCCCGGTAGCAGGCTGGCGGCTCGGTCTGGTAACGGGCCGGGTCGGAGCCCAGCGTCGAAAGCCCCGTTGGGGGGAGCAACTGAGCGGTCCGTAGCGTGAAGCGAAGCCTGCCGCGTCGTCAACCCGCCTGCCTGCGGGGCAGGGAAGAGGAGGAGCCGAGCCCGGGTCGTCAGGGCGAAGGCCAGGGAAGGGGTGAAGAGCCTGGAAGCGCAGCCTCGAAGAACCTCCCGGCGTATGGGGCGCGGAACGCTCAGAAGGTGGCGGCGGGAACTGGGGAGGCCCTACCCGGCCCGGCGGCCTGTTGTCGTCGGAGCGTCGTGCCCTATAACCGGTGATGAGCTGGGAAGTGGGTGGCGAGCCGGTGAGGGAGTCGGAGGCGGCCGTAGTACCGCTTGAGCCGACGGGACAACAGAACCCGCGGTGAGGGAAGGGCCGCTACTTCGTCCATGCGCCACGCACAGGGAAGGGCCGGTGAGTGCCAGAGATGGCTAGAACCACCGAGCAAGACAAGGTCTGTGAACTGCAGCGAACGCTCTACCGGGCGGCCAAGGCCGATCCCGGGCGACGGTTCCAACCTCAACGGGATCGTCGTTTCCGGGAGAAGCCGAATGCCG
>JACDER010000132.1 GCA_013816275.1 Actinomycetota bacterium
TCGTGGAGGTGAGCCGGCGCTTCGGCCTGGGCGATGAGACCGCGAACGACGTCGAGGCCTGGTTCGACGTTCCGTCCCATGATCTGGAGCGGGATGCGCGGATCGCCTTCGTGGACGGCTCGGTGGCCGGCTACGGCGATGTGAGCGATGCCGGAGGTGAGGGCAAGCTGCTCTGGGCGGACGTGCGCGCCGGCCGCGAGACGGCCACGCCGCTTCTGGATTTCGTCGAAGGCCGCGCGCGGGAGCTGGGCTCGGCCGGCGCGAGGATCAAGATCTGGTCTACCGAGGCAGACGAGGAATGGCGTGCGTTTCTCGAGTCGCACGGTTACGAGGTCGACGGGTACTCGTTCCGGATGTGGACCGACTTGACCGAGGAGATGCCGGCGCCCGATTGGCCGGACGGGATCGCGGTGCGCACGTACCGCCGGAACGAGGACGAGCGCGCCGTCTACGACATGCATCAGGAGGCCTTCTCCGAGGAGCCCGACTTCTCTCGGGACCCGGTCGACGACTGGCGGCAGTGGTCGTATCGCGAGCCGTTCGATTCGGAGCTCTGGTTCCTGGCCATGGACGGCGAGGAGATCGCGGGCATCGCGCTCTGCCGGCCCGAGCGCGGTGGGGACAGGACCGTCGGCTGGGTCAACATCCTCGGCGTGCGCAAGCCGTGGCGTGGCCGGGGGCTGGGCACCGCCTTGTTGCAACACGCGTTCCGCGACTTCCAGGCGCGCGGCAAGGTGCGCGTGGGTCTCGGCGTGGATGGACGCAATCCGAGTGCTGTTCGCCTGTACGAACGGGCAGGAATGACGCCCGAGCAGACCTTCGTGTGGTACGTAAAGGCCTTGTAGATGTCGCGACTGCGCGCCAAGTGCCCAGACTGCCGGACCCAGACCGCGGTCGCCCTCGGTCCGGAGTACGAGTGCCACGTCTGCGGCCGCACCTTCGCGGCCGGGATGGTGCGCGTGCCTCGTGCGTGGGGAGACGGCGGCGAGGCGATGGTCGAGTCGGCGCGGCTGCCGCTGCCCTATCCGGAGACGGCGGTCGTCGAGGAGGATTCGCTCGGCGAGCAGTCGCTCGCGCTCGCCCACGACCTGCCCGCGCGGCCGCTCATCCTCGGCGGCTGTTGCTGCTCGCATATCGGCGCGGTCGAGGGCCTGAGCGCCGGGCACGACCGGATCGGGCTCCTCTGGTTCGACGCCCACGGCGATCTGAACACGCCGGAGAGCTCCCCGTCCGGCAACCAATGGGGGATGCCGTTGCGGATGCTGATCGACTCTGGCGCGGTTGCGGCCGGCGACGTGGCGCTGATCGGGGCCCGGAATCTCGACCCGCCGGAGGAGGACTTCATCGCCGCCTCCGGCATCCACCAGGGCGCCGGCGCGATCGAGGACGCAGTGGGCGGTCTCGACTGCGTCTACGTCGCGCTCGATTGCGACGTTTTCGATCCGGCCGACATCGGGTCGTTCATGCCCGAGCCGGGCGGTCTGCGAGTGGCGGAGGTCGAGCGGATCCTTGGAGGCGTCGCCGCGGCGCACACCGTCATCGGCGCGGGGATCAGCGGTCTCGCACCCGAGGAGCGAAACATCGAGCCTCTGACCAGGCTCTGCGCCGCGCTCGGACTGTAGTACACCGTCCGGCGAGTACGGCGCGCTCCAGCGGCTGCAAAGCCGCGCCGGGCGGCGTCCTCAGTCGCGCCCGTATGACCAGGCATACGGGCGCTGCGCTCTCCGCTTCGGCGGTGGCAAAGCCACCGCCTGCGCTCTCTGGCCGGCTCCGTCGAGCCTACGCCGGCAGCGTCCTTGGCCGACGGCGCTTTTCGCGCGCTGGAGCATCACCGTATTCACCGGACGGCGCACTAGACTCCGCTAGTGGCCAAGATCGACGTGTCGATCGAGCACAAGCATCCGCCGGAGCCGGACGATGGAAAGCCGCACCCGAACACGTGTCCCAAGTGTGGCTCGCACTATCGCGACGACGAGCTCGACGCCCACCTTCGGGTCTGTCTGCACTGCGGACACCACTTTCCGGTGCGGGCTCCGGCCAGGATCAGGCAGCTCGCGGATCCCGGCAGCTTCGTCGAGGAGGCCGCCGACCTCCGCTCGGACGATCCTCTCGATTTCTTCGACCTGAGGCCGTACGTCGAGCGGCTCGCGGAGGCCGAGGTCTCGACCGGTCTCGGCGAGGCGATGGTGATCGGCCGGGCGACGATCGGTGGCCGGTCCTGCCAGCTGGCGGTGATGGATTTCGCGTTCATGGGCGGCTCGATGGGTCGCGTCGTTGGCGAGAAGTTCGCGCTCGCCTGCGAGGGCGCGGCCGACCAGGGAGTCCCGCTCGTCTCGATCACGGCCTCGGGCGGCGCGCGGATGCAGGAGGGGATCCTGTCGCTGATGCAGCTTCCCAAGACCGTGTGCGCGGTCGAGGAGCTCCAGGACGCCGGCTCCGCGATGCTGAGCGTGATGAGCCATCCGACGACCGCGGGCGTGCTCGCAAGCTTCGCCAGCCTCGGGGACGTGATCGTCGCCGAGCCGGGCGCCTTGATGTCGTTCACCGGGCCTCGTGTCGTCCAGCAGACGACGCGCGAGAAGCTGCCGGAGGACTTCGGGCTCGCCGAGTCCAACTATCGCTTCGGCCACCTGGATGCGATCGTCCCGCGACCGGAGCTGAAGGACTTCGTGGCCAAGTTTCTCCGGCTCTTCGGCCATGTCGAGTGAAGCCGAGCTCCGTCTGCGCGAGCGCCTGAGCAAGCTCAGCCGCATGCGCCTGCTCGGCGGCACGCGCCTCTCGGGCGAGCTGAAGCGCCTTCAGGAGCAGCTGGAGCGCGTGACGGCGGAGCCGACCGGTGAGGAGATCTGGGAGAAGGTCGAGCTCGCGCGGAACGAGGACCGCCCCTACACGCTGGACTACGTCGAGCGTCTGATCGAGGACTGGATCGAGCTCCACGGCGACCGCGGCCGCGCGGACGATTCGGCGCTCGTCACTGGGGTTGGGCGGTTCCGCGGCCGTACGGTCGCGCTGATCGGCAACCAGAAGGGCAGAGACGTGAAGGAGCGGACCCGCCGGAACTTCGGCATGGCCTATCCCGAGGGCTACCGGAAGGCGATGCGCGTGATGGAGCTCGCCCAGCGCCACCGGTTCCCGATCATCTCGCTCGTCGATATCCCGGGGGCCTATCCGGGAGTCGCCGCGGAGCAGCACGGCCAGGGCGGCGCGATCGCGCGCTCGCAGGCCGTGATGTCACGGCTCGAGGTCCCGATCGTCGCCTGTGTGATCGGAGAAGGAGGTTCCGGCGGGGCCATCGCGACCGCGCTCGCCGACCAGGTGTTGATGCAGGAGAACGCGATCTACACGGTCATCTCGCCCGAGGGCTGCGCCGCGATCCTCTGGCGCGACGCGGGCGAGAAGAAGAAGGCCGCCGCGGCCTTCCGGCCGGACGCCGTGCACTGCCTCGAGCTGGGCGTGATCGACGGGATCGTCCCCGAGCCGGAAGGTGGAGCGCAGCTGAACCATGACGAAGCGGCCCGACTCCTCGGCGCGTCGCTCGAGGCCGCGCTGGAGGAGCTCGAAGGCCTTCCCGGCGACGAGCTAAAGCGCCTGCGCCGCGCGAAGTTCCGTGCGATCGGCTCGGTCAGGACCGCTGCGCGCTAGCGTAGTTCGATGGCCGTGAGCAGGCGCCGCATTCGGCGGAGGCGGGTGATCGTCGCCGCCTCGATCCTCGGGGTCGCGTCCGTGGCCGGGCTGTCGAGCGGGATCGCCGTCGGGATGGGGAGCTCGCCGGCCAAGGCTGCGCAGTCACAGAAGCACCAGCCGCGGAAGCACACCGCCCGCCCACAGCAGCCCCAGGTCAAGACCGGCCCGCCCAGCTCGAAGACGCGCCTGCGCTACGTGAAGACGATCGGCGGCAGCATCTCTCCGAAGTCCGTCGTCTCGTCGGAGCACGGGCTCGTCTTCGCACAGAACATGATGTACCAGCACACCGTCACGGTCTACAACGACCGCACGCGCCGGCTCGTGAAAACGATCTCCGACGCCGTGAATCTGACGAAGTACGGCGTCAGGGGGCATCCCGGAACCTCGCGCGGGGCGCCAGTCGAGCTCGCTGTCACTCCCGACGGCAAGTACGCCTACGTCTCGAACTACTCGATGTATGGCTCGGGCTTCGGCGGCGAGGGAACGGACGACTGCTACCAGAACCAGTTCGGGCCGAGCTTCGTCTACCGCATCGACATCGCCAAGCTGAAGATCGACGACGCCATCCAGGTCGGACCGGTGCCGAAGTACGTCGCCGTCACTCCCGACGGGCGCTTCGTGCTCGTCACCAACTGGTGCGGCTACGACGTGAGCATCGTCTCGACGAGACTGGGCCGTCAGGTGAAGTCGCTCCCGCTCGGTCCGTATCCGCGCGGCATCGTCGTGACGCCGAACAGCAAGACGGCCTACATCGCGGTCATGGGCTCCTCGAACATCGCGCGGCTCGACCTCGAGCACTGGAAAATCTCCTGGCTCTACGGCGTCGGCTCGGGGCCGCGTCACCTCGTCATCTCGCCCAAGGGGCGGTGGCTGTACGCGACGCTGAACGGGGAGGGGACGGTGGCGAAGATCGACCTGCGGAAGGGAGCCGTCGTGCGCAAGGTCTCCACCGGGAACGCGCCACGCAGCATGGCGATCTCGCCCGACGGAAAGGCGCTCTACGTCGTCAACTACTTCTCGAACACGGTCAGCAAGGTGCGGACGGGCGACATGTCGGTCATCCAGACGGTGCCGACGAACGCGAGCCCGATCGGGATCACGTACGACACGCCCACTCGGTCGGTCTGGGTTGCCTGTTACTCCGGCTCGATCATGGTCTTCACAGACGGCTGATACTCAGTCGAGCGCTGCATAAGCGTTCCTCATGAGCGTTTCCAGCTCGGCGGTGATCGACGCGCGGAGCCGGCCGTGCCGGGCGTCGCCGTAGGCGTGCTCGGGCGCGTTGCGGAGCTCCTTCGGATAGCGCCAGACGGCCGACGGCGAAGCCGCTGCGCATGCGGGCCATTACCTTCGGGTTCTCGCCGCGAAGCGCCGCGGCGATCGCGTGATACGGCTCAGCCACGAGCGATGTGAGCGGGGGTGACCTCGGCGGGCGAGCGGCAGCCGAGCAGGGCAAGGGCGAGCTCGAGCTCGGCCCGCAGGAGCTCGAGGACGGCCGAGACGCCTTCCT
>JACDER010000133.1 GCA_013816275.1 Actinomycetota bacterium
CACCGCGAAACTGGCGACGATCAGAGCGACGGTGACGATGGGGAACCGCCGCGTCGGAACGTTGTCCTTGATCGGCAGCACGGTTAATGCACCGCCCGGCGGATACAGCGCGCTCCGGCGGCTGCAAAGCCGCGCCGGGCGGCGTCCTCGGTCGCGCCCGTATTGCTACGCATACGAACGCTCCGCTTTCCGCTTCGGCGGTGGCAAAGCCACCGCCTCCGCTCTTTGGCCGGCTCCGTCGAGCCTACGCCGGCAGCGTCCTTGCTCCGCGGCGCTTTTCGCGTGCCGGAGCATCACTGTGCTCGCCGGACGGCGCATTAGCGCACGACGAGTGCGAGCAGCGCCTTCTGCGCGTGCAGGCGGTTCTCGGCCTCGTCCCAGACGGCGGACTGCGGACCGTAGACCACTTCTTGGGTGATCTCCTCGCCGTAGTGCGCGGGCAGACAGTGGAGCACGATCGCGTCGCTCCCGGCCTGTCCGAGCAGCTCCTGGTCGATGCCGAAGCCGGCCAGATCCTTCAGGCGGCGCTCGCGCTCGGCATCCTGGCCCATGCTCGTCCAGACGTCCGTGTAGAGAACGTCCGCGCCCCGCGCGGCCGCGCGGGGATCGTGCGTGAGCTCGACCGTCCCTCCCGACTGCACGGCCGAACGCCGCGCGCTCTTGACCACGTTCTCCTCGGGCTCATATCCGGAGGGAGTAGCCGCGGTGAACCGCATTCCGAACTTGGACGCGCCGAGCATCAGCGATGCGCACACGTTGTTCCCGTCGCCGAGGTACGCGATCCGCACGCCCGAGAGCCGGCCGAGGCGCTCCCTGATCGTCATCAGGTCACCGAGGGCCTGGCAGGGATGGGCCGTGTCGGTCAGGCCGTTGATCACCGGAATCGTCGCGTGCTCGGCGAGTTGCTCGACGTCGTCTTGGGAGAAGGTCCTGATCATGATCGCGTCGAGGTAGCGGGACAGCACGGTCGCCGTGTCCCTGATCGTCTCGCCTCGGCCGAGCTGGAGATCGTCGGCGCGCAGGTAGAGGCCGTGGCCGCCCAGCTGTGCGATGCCGACCTCGAACGAGACGCGAGTTCGGGTCGAGGGCTTCTGGAAGATCATCCCGAGCGTCCGGCCCGGCAGAAGCCGGTGGTCCTCCCGCCTGTGCTGAAGCCCCTTCAGCTCGTCCGCGAGATCGAGAACGGTCTTGAGATCGTCCGGGCTCCACGTCGCCATCCGCGTGAAGTCCCGGCCCTTGAGGTGCTGGGGAACTTCCACCACGACCCGACTATATTCGCCGCATGTTCGGCGACGAGGCCCGCTCGGCCTTCGAGCGGGCGCTCGCTCCTTCCTAGCCGGCGGTGAGGTAGTTGTGCACCTCGTGGTACGTGATCTGAGGCTCGCTCTCGATCCCGGCCGCGCGGGTCATCGGGCCGATCTTCTCCTGGGCGAACTGCTCGAAGGCCTCCTTCGACTGCCAGACGTCGACGCCGGCGCCGATGCCGCCGCAGGGCGGCGGATACCCCTACCGCGGCGGAATGCTCCGGTCGTGGAGCATGCAGCGCCGCGAGTACTCGATCGAGACCAAGCCGTTCTTCCTGACGAGCGAGTTCCTCGCGTTCATCATCGGCACGATCGCCCTGGCGATCACCGCGGGGACCGATGCCACCATCGATGCCAGGCTCTTCTGGATTCTCGAGGTCGTGCTGATCGGGCTGTACATGATCTCGCGCGGCGTGGCGAAGGCGGGCACGAAGAGCCGTTCGGCCGACCCGCGTGAGGATCTCCTGGGAGGCGATCACTCGGTCAGGCCGTAATGCGCGTGCCGGCGCCGCCTGCGAGCGCGTCGGCAAGAGCCGCGGGCGAGGTGATCAGCGCCTCGCCCGCGGTCGCCCGCACGAACTCGAGCGACGCTTCGATCTTCGGCTGCATCGAGCCCTCGGCGAGCTCGGGGAGGAGATCCTCGGCCTCGCGTGGTGAAAGCGTGCGCACCTCTTCCTCGGCCTGGGTGCCGAAGCCGCGCAGCAAGGCGGGCACGTCGGTCAGGATGACGAGGCGGTTCGCGCCGAGCTCGCGGGCGAGCAGGGCGGACGCGCGATCCTTGTCGATCACCGCGTCGATCCCGCTCAGCCGTCCGTTTCGCGAGACGACGGGAATGCCGCCTCCGCCGCACGCGATCACGCACGTCCCGGCGGCGACGAGCGCCTGGATCTCTCCCAGCTCGACGATCTCGAGCGGGGCGGGGGAGGGGACGACTCGGCGGAACCCCCGGCCCGCGTCCGACTTGAGCTGCCAGCCGCGGTCGCGAGTCAGCTCTTCGGCCTGTTCCTCTCCGTAGAAAGGGCCGACCGGCTTGGTCGGCTCGGCGAACGCGGGATCGGCTTCGTCCACCCGCACGTGGGTGAGCAGGCAGGCGACGGGCCGGCCCGCGACGGGGCGCAGCTCCGTCTCGATCAGGGCGCCGATCTCGGCCTGGGTCTGAGCGACCGCAAGGTAGAGCGGTAACGGCGGAACCTCGTCCGCAGCGCGCTCCTGGCGCACGAGTTCGTTCCCAACCTGCGGACCGTTTCCGTGCGTGATCACCACGTCGGGGTCTTCGAGCAGAGGCGCGAGGCTCGCGCAGGCCTCGCGAAGGTTCGCGAGCTGCTCCGCCGCCGTGCCGCGCTCACCCGCCCGGACGAGGGCGTTTCCGCCGAGCGCGATTACCGTGGTCAAACGAGGGCGGTCTGCCTAAGCAAGCCGCGCTCTTCGAGGATGTCGGCGAGCGTCGGCTCGCCCACCTCCTGGAGCTTGTAGGTCACGCGCATGGCGGGCTTGTCCAGCTCGATCAGCCGCCGCAGGTCGATCGGAGTGCCGATCAGGACGACGTCGGCGTCTGAGCGCGCGATCGTCTCGCGCAGCTCCTCCATCTGGTGGCGGCCGTAGCCCATGGCGGGCAGGAGGTCGGTCACGTGCGGCCATTCGTCGAACGTGTTCTTGATCGAGCCGACGGCGAACGGGCGCGGATCGACGAGGGCCGCGGCGCCGTTGGCCTTTGCGGCCAGGACGGCGGCGCCGTAGCTCATCTCGCCGTGTGTAAGCGTCGGCCCATCCTCGATCGCGAGCACGCGCTTGCCGGCGATCTCGGTGGCGTCGCCCTCGATGTGGAAAGGCGAGGCGGCGAGGACGACCTTCGCGCTCGGGTTGTGGATCCGGATCGAGTCGAGCACAGCGTCGATCCCCTCCTGGCTCGCGCTGTCCACCTTGTTGACTACGCAGACGTCGGCCATGCGCAGGTTCGTCTCGCCCGGGTGGTAGCGGAGCTCGTGACCGGGTCGGTGTGGATCGACCACGACGATGTGGAGGTCGGGCGCGATGAAGGGCGTGTCGTTGTTGCCGCCGTCCCAGAGGATCACGTCGGCTTCCTGCTCGGCCGCATCGAGGATCGCGGCGTAGTCGATGCCCGCGAAGACGAGGTTGCCTTCGCTCAGGTGGGGCTCGTACTCCTCGCGCTCTTCGATCGTGCAGTCGGCGGCGTCGAGATCCTCGTAGCGGGCAAAGCGCTGCACGGCTTGCCTGGTCAGATCGCCGTAGGGCATCGGGTGCCGGAGGACGGCGACCTTCTTGCCGGCATCGCGCAGGATCGCGGCGACGTGGCGCGTCGTCTGGCTCTTGCCCGATCCGGTCCGGACGGCGCAGACCGCGACAACCGGCTTCGCCGAGGACAGCTCGGTCTCGCGTGGCGAGAGCAGGCGGAAGCTCGCGCCCGCGGCGAGCGCGCGCGAGGCGATGTGCATCACGTGCTCGTGGGTCACGTCCGAGTACGAGAACACGACCTCGTCGATCCCGTCCGCGATGATCTGCTCGAGGTCGCTCTCCGGCCGGATCGAGATGCCGTTCGGGTAGAGCTCTCCAGCGAGCGCGGACGGATAGACGCGTCCGTCGATGTTGGGGATCTGGGTCGCCGTAAAGGCGACCACCTCGTACTGTTCGCGGCCGCGATAGACGAGGTTGAAGTTGTGGAAGTCGCGGCCGGCCGCTCCCACGATCAGCACCCGGGTTCGGGTCATGAATGAACTATATGCAGCTAGGTAGGACGGACAGTGCGCCGTCCGGCGGGTACGGTGATGCTCCGGCGAGCGAACGGCGCGGCTTTGCAGCCGCCGGCGGGCGCCGTATTCGCCGGGCGGTGCACTACAACGACTCCCGGACCCGGTCGGCGATCGCGTCCAGCTCGATCGCCGATCCCGACACCTCGCCGAGGAGCTCGTCGGCGGTGTAGCTCTGTCCCTCGGACCAGAGCTCGCGGATGAGCGACCCCGCGTCCCTCCGCGCGAACCAGTCGGTGCCGAAGCGCTCGCGCAGGTATGTCCGCAGCTGGGCCTCGAACGCCCAGGCTCGCAGATAGCTCGACGCGTAGAAGCCCGCGTCGACGTCTGCGAGGTAGTTCGCCCCCATCGGCTCGATGCGAAGCGCGTCGCCGAGCAGTTCCACGTAACGGGCCTGCGCGGCGGTGACGTCGTCGAGCGCGTGCAGCTCCAGCTCGTACAGGAGCTTGGCGCAGTACCGCCGGACGATGTACAGGAGCGTGGCCGCGCCCTCCTCGGCGAACTCGTCCGCGCGCGGCATGTTCAGGCGCTGCGCGTGCCAGGCGGGCTCGTCCACGAGGTACTCGAGCAGCATCGCCCAGCCTTCGGTGACCGCGTTGTCGCCGAGCCGCCTCGCCTCCATCGGGAGGCTGCTCGACGTGTGCCCGTAGTGCTCGGCGTGGCCGGCTTCGTGGAAGAGCGCGTGCCAGTCGTCCTGGCCGCCCATCGGCTTGATCACCAGCATCACGCGCTCCGGGACTTCGATCGGCGAGCAGAACGCGCGCGGGCTCTTGAGCGGGCGCTCCTCGACGTCGAGGTGGATGTTCTCCTGCGCGCGAAGGTCGATACCGAGGCCGGCAAGGGTCCCCTCGAGCGCCGGCAGCATCGCATCCTTGGGGAAGGCCGAGTCCCAGTGCGGGGCGCGGTAGAGGCGGGGGAGGTCCCACGGTCGCGCCTCGTCCAGGCCGATTCCCAGCCGCGCCCGGAAGAGCCGGTCCGCGGCGCCTTCGTACAGCTCCTGGGTCGAGTCGAGAAACGAGCGGCACTGGTCTGCCGTCTCGTCGAGCGGGACCGAGAACCGGCGGTACAGGTCGATGTATGACGG